>JASLDK010000302.1 GCA_030145945.1 Nocardioides sp. | reverse complement strand
CTCGTCCATGACCGCCTTGCCGCCCGGCCCCGCGAGGCCGACGGTCGCGACGGCACCCTCACGGGAGAGAGTGAAGCGGCGGTCTCGTGACGGCCGCTGCGCAACCTCCTCGACCTCCGGGCTCACGGGGCGACCTCCTTGATGATCTCGGAGAGCCGGCGCACCTGCGCGACCTTCTCCTCGTCGGTCGCGGCCATCGGGTTGAGTAGGAAGGTCCGGACGCCGGCCGCGTGGAACTCCGCGACCTGGCGGCGGATCGAGTCCTCGTCGCCGAGCAGGGTGACGGCTTCGACGAGATCCTGAGGTACGACGGCAGCGGCCTCGGCCTTCTGACCGGACAGGTAGAGATCCTGGATCTCCTTGGCCTCGTCCTCGTAGCCGTAACGGCAGGCCAGCTGGTTGTAGAAGTTCTTGTCACGCGCCCCCATGCCGCCGATGTAGAGCGCCAACTGGTTGCGGATCGCCTGGATCGCCTCGGGTGACGGCTCCCCCAGCTGGAAGGCGATCTGGAGCTGGATGTCGAGCTCGCCGAGCTCGGGGGCACGCTTCGCGAAGCCCTCCTCGAGCGAGGGACCCCACGCGAGATCGACCTTGCCGGGGTGGAAGAACAACGGCTGCCAGCCGTTGGCGAGCTCGGCGACAAGTGCCACGTTCTTGGGTCCGAGGGCGGCCACAGAGATCGGGATGTCGTTGCGCACCGGGTGGTTGATGAGCTTGAGCGGCTTGCCGAGACCCGAGCCGCCCTTCTCCTTGGTGAGCGGGACGTCGTAGAACTTGCCCTCGAACTCGACCGGCTGGCGCTTCCACACCTGGCGGCAGATCTCGATCACCTCACGCGTGCGGCCGAGCGGGGCGTCGTACTTCACGCCGTGGAAGCCCTCGATGACCTGGGGGCCACTGGCGCCGAGGCCGAGCGTGAACCGGCCGTCGGACACGAAGTCCAGGCCCGCCGCCGTCATCGCGGTCAGCGACGGCGTGCGCGTGTAGATCTGGAAGATCGCCGACATCAGCTCGAGCCGCTCGGTCTTGGCGGCGATGTAGCCGAGCTGGCTGACGGCGTCGAAGGAATAGGCCTCCGGCATCGCGATCAGGTCGAGCCCGTTGCGCTCGTACTCCTGGAGCAGCTCCACGGTCTCGGCGAATCCGCCGGAATAGTCGATGATCATACCGAGTCGCATGGACGCCCCCTGGCTGTCGTTGCTGAGGTTCTGGACGGTGGCCCACGTGGCCGTGGCCCTGGGACGGCAGCCTAGGCCCCGAGCCCGCCCGGTAGATTTGGGCCGTGTCCGGCATCGCTCAGCAGCTCCAGCAGCGAGGAGCGGGCGACGTCAGCGACGACGCAGCCGTCCTCGGCGCCTACTCCTCCGACGCCTCGCTCTACCGGATCCCGCCGGCCGCGGTCGCCTTCCCCCGCTCGGCCGACGAGGTCGCCGCCCTGCTGGCGGGAGCACGGGAACTGGGCCTGTCCGTGACGGCTCGAGGAGCGGGTACGTCGGTCGCGGGGAACGCGATCGGGCCCGGCGTCGTGATCGACTTCAGCCGCCACATGAACCAGGTCCTCTCCATCGATCCGGATGCGGGCACGGCTGTCGTCCAGCCGGGCGTCGTGCAGGCGACGCTGCAGAAGGCGGCCGCGCCGTACGGCCTCAAGTTCGGCCCCGACCCGTCGACCAGCACCCGCTGCACGATCGGCGGGATGATCGGCAACGACGCGTGCGGGGCGCGGTCACTGGCCTATGGCCGCACCGCCCACAACGTCCGGGGGTTGCGGGGATTCCTCGCTGACGGCACCCCGCTGGCGACCGGGTACGACGCCAGCGGGGCGCCCTTCGCGACGGCCGACGGGTCACCGGTGCTCGACGAGGTGAAGGCCGTCATCGCGGGCGATCTCGCGACGGCCCGCACCGCCTTCGGCACCTTCGGTCGGCATGTGTCGGGGCTGGCGCTCGACCAGCTCGTGCCGGAACGCGGCTTCGATCTGACCCGCGCGCTGGTCGGCTCCGAGGGCACCCTCGCGGTGCTGACGGAGGCGACCGTGCGACTCGTGCGGGCGCCCAGGGCAACGGCGATGGTGGTGCTCGGGTTCCCTGACTTCCCGACCGCCGGCCACGCCACCATGGACGTGCTGGCCTTCGAACCGTCCGCCTGTGAGGGCCTGGACCGTCGGATCGTCGACGTGATCGCCGAGCGCCGCGGGCCGGACGCCGTCCCCCCGCTGCCCGCCGGCGACGCGTGGATGTTCGTCGAGCTGGCGGGCGAGGACGACGTCGAGGTGCAGGCACGTGCCCGGGCGCTGGTCGAGGCGGGCCTGGGCGTCTCCGCGCTCGTCGTACCCGATGCGGCGACGGCGGACCGGCTCTGGAAGATCCGCGCGGACGGTGCCGGACTGGCCGGGCGGGCGCCCTCGGGCAAGCCTGCGTGGGCCGGCTGGGAGGACTCGGCGGTGCCGCCGGAGAAGCTCGGCGACTATCTCACCGACTTCGAGACGCTGCTCGCCAAGCACGACCTGACGGCGATGCCGTTCGGGCACTTCGGGGAGGGCTGCCTGCACGTGCGGATGGACTTCCCGTTCGGACATGCCGACGGAGCCCAGCGGTTCGAGGCATTCCTTGCCGATGCGGCCGACCTGGTCACCTCCCTGGGCGGATCGCTGTCGGGCGAGCACGGCGACGGGCGGGCGCGCAGCGACCTGCTGCCGCGGATGTACTCCCCGGACGCGATCTCCCTGATGGGAGCGGTGAAACGAGCCTTCGACCCAACTGGACTGCTCAACCCGGGCATCCTCGTCGACCCGATCGCCGGCACCGCAGCGAGTGCCGCCGACCTGCGCTACTCCCCCACCTCACGAATCACTCAGAAGTCCGGCGGTCTGGCGTTCGCGTGGGCCAACGACGGCGGCGACTTCGGCCAGGCCGTGCACCGCTGCACCGGGGTCGGCAAGTGCCGCGCCGACAACTCGGGTTCGGGCGGCGTGATGTGCCCGTCGTACCAAGCGACGAAGGACGAGATCCACTCCACGCGCGGCCGCGCACGACTGCTGCAGGAGGTCGTCAACAGCGACAGTCCGGTGTCGTGGGACTCGCCCGCCGTGCACGAGGCGCTCGACCTGTGCCTGGCCTGCAAGGGCTGCGCGTCGGACTGCCCGACGGGCACGGACATGGCGTCCTACAAGGCAGAGGTCCTGCACCAGACCTACAAGAACAAGCTGCGTCCGCGCTCGCACTATTCGGTCGGCTGGCTGCCGCGGTGGGCCAAGGCCGGCTCGGCGATGCCGCGCTTCGCGAACAGGTCGATGGCGATCGGGCCGCTGCGCAAGGTCGCCCTCAAGGCTGCGGGCGTCGACACCCGGCGCGGGATGCCGGCCTTCGCACGCCGGACTTTCCGCCGTACTTTCGGGGGTTCCGTCGGGACCGGAACACCGGTCGTGCTGTTCGTCGACTCGTTCACCAACCACTTCGCACCCCGGGTCGCGGAGGCGACGGTCGAGGTCCTGCGGGCCGCGGGCTACGACCCGAAGATCACGCAGCAGCAGGAGTGCTGCGGCCTGCCGTGGATCAGCACCGGCCAGCTCGACGGCGCCGCCCGCCGACTGCGCGGCATGGTCGACGCGCTCGGCGCGGACGCGCTCGCAGGGGTGCCGATCGTGGGCATCGAGCCGTCCTGCACCGCGGTGCTGCGTCACGAGCTGACCGAGCTCGTCCCCGGCCCCGAGGCCGCGGCCGTCGCGCGATCGACCTCGACGCTCGCCGAGCTGCTGAGCCGTACGCCGGGCTGGACGCCGCCCTCGCTCATCGGAGTGAGCATCGTGGCGCAGCCGCACTGCCACCACCACGCCGTGATGGGCTGGAAGACCGACCAGGCCCTGTTGGAGCGGGCCGGTGCCACCGTCGAGGCGGTCCCGGGATGTTGCGGCATGGCCGGTAACTTCGGCGTGGAGCAGGGGCACTACGAGGTGTCTGTCGCGGTCGCGGAGGCGAACCTGCTGCCCGCCGTACGGGCTGCGGGCGGGGATGGTGAACGCGTGGTCCTCGCCGACGGCTTCTCCTGTCGCACCCAGCTCGACGACCTGGCCCCGGACGCGCAACCGATCCACCTCGCGGAGCTGTTGGCGCGCGGCCTGCGCTGAGGGCCCAGACACGACCTGGCGATGTGGCTCGCCGGACCACTAGATTCCGGACATGTCGAACAACGGCAGACCGCGCCGCATCTCCCGACGCGGCCTGCTCGGAGCGGGCGGGGCGGTGGTGGCCGCAGGCGCGGCCGGGACGGCGTACCGGCAACGGAACGACGACGGTCCGGACGGGGCCGTCCCTGACGTCCGCGGCATTCGCGTCATGTCGGGAGCCTTCGTGTCGCAGGCTCGGAGGGGCGCGACGTGCGGCTGGTCGATCGCAGCGCCCGAGGACGGACTGCCGGTGGTCGTGGTGCTGCACGGACGGCGCAACGACCATCGGTCCGCCTTCTCGCATTCCTACCTCGCGCTCGACCGGTTCCTCTCCGCAGGAATCGCGGACGGGATGCCGCCCGTGGCGATCGCGAGTGTCGACGGCGGGGACACCTACTGGCATCGACGCGCCAGCGGCGAGGATGCCGGCGCGATGGTGGTCGACGAGTTCCTTCCCCTGCTCGCCGAGCAGGGACTGGACACGACCCGGATCGCCTTGCTCGGCTGGTCCATGGGCGGCTTCGGAGCCCTGCACCTGGTGCCGGCTCTCGGCGACACCGTCCGCGCCGTCGGCGTGATGAGCCCGGCGTTGTGGCATCGCTACGCCGACACCTCATCCGGGTCCTTCGACGATGCTGCCGACTTCGCGCGCGTCACGATCTTCGGTCGCGAGGACACCCTGGCCGGCGTACCGCTGCGGGTGGACTGCGGGACCGGCGATCCGTTCTGTCCGGCCACCCGCGACCTCGTCGCCGGATTGGCCCGGCGGCCGGCCGGCGGGTTCACCCGCGGCGACCACGACATCGACTACTGGCGCCGGGTCGTGCCGAAACAGCTGCGCTTCCTGGCCGCCGCGGTCACCGGCTGAGCCACTCCCGCGTCCGTTCGACGAGAACCGCCCGGGCGTCGAGGTCCAGCGCCGCCGCGGACGGCTCGCTGCGCCGGACGCCGGGACGGCCGACCTTGTAGTACGCCGATGCGGCGTCGGGATCGGTCGCCACGCTCAGCAGATGGGCCGCCGAGACCTCAGGCCTCAGCAGAGTGCGTCGCTCGAGCGGCACCGCCAGATTGCGCAGCCCCCGCAGGACCGGCCGGGTCTCCAGGCCACGGTTCGCGATGTTCGTCGACACCGCACCCGGGTGCACCGAGAGTGCGGACAGCCCGCTGCCGGCGTACTCGTCAGCGAGATGGGCGGCGTGGTGGATCAGACCCAGCTTCGAGGTGCCGTACGACCCCCACGAGTCGTAGGGCACCGGCCGACCGAGCAGCTGGTCGATGCTGCCGCGTTCGTGCAGCTGGGAGACCACGTGCAGCACCCTGGAAGATGGCGCAGCGAGCAGCAACGGCAACAGGGCCGTCGTCAGGTCGACCGTGCCGAGATAGTTGGTTCGCCAGTGGATCTCGTGGCCGTCGACGAGTTGCGGCTCCTTCCACCGTGAGCCGAGGTCCAAGTGGATGCCTGCGCTGTTGACCAGGAGGTCGAGGCGGTCGGCCTGTTCGGCGTACGACGTCGCGAAGGCCGCCACCGAGCCGCGATCCGTGAGGTCCAGGGTGTCGCGTCGGGTGACCGTGACGTCCCAGCCCTCTGCGACGAGAGCGTCGGCGACGGCCCTACCGATCGAGCGGGGACCGGCGCCGGTGACGATCGCCCGCCGGACGCCGTCGGCGTTCACCACACGACGCCGCGGTCGACGACGAGGTTGGCGCCGGTGACCGAGGCGGCTGCGTCGGAGGCGAGGTAGAGCAGCGCCTCGGCGACATCGGCCGGTGGCATGAAGCCGGGGATGACGGAGGTGCTGCGGGCGACGAGGTCCCAGTTGGCATCGCTCGGCAGGCCGGCCGCGGCAGCCTCGATCATCGGGGTCGCGATGCCGCCCGGGGAGACACAGTTGACGCGCACGCCCTTGGTGCCGAACTCCACCGCGAGGGCCCGCATGCCGAGCAGGAGCGCGGCCTTCGAGGAGCAGTACTGCGCGTTGTAGGGCTGGCCCATCACGGCGGAGATGGAGGCCACCGACACGACGTTGCCCTTGCTCTCGACGAGGGCGTCGGCGAAGCCCTGGGCGAGCATCAACGGCGCGAGCGCGTTGACGTCGAAGTGCTTGCGCAGACCGTCCGCTGTCAGCTTGCCCAACTCGGCGAACATCTGGATGCCCGCGACATTGCACAGCACGTCGAGTCCCCCGAGCTCGGCGAGGGCGTCGGCCACGAACGCATCGCGGGCGGTGTCGTCGGAAAGGTCGCAGGCGCACACCCCGTCCGCGGCGACGACATCCGTCCCGATCACCGTCGCCCCCTCCTCGCGGAAGAGTCCGGCGACGACCTGGCCGACCCCTCCCGCGGCACCGGTGACGACCACCCGGCGACCGGTGAAGCGTTGGGCACGGGGAGCAGAGCGGTCGGTCATGGTTCCTCCAGGAGGTCGCGGGGGCTGAGCTGCCGATGAACACAATAGAACCTGTTCTAGTTGTCGTCTGCCCTCCCTTCACAGTTCGGCGCACCCAACGTGAAGGCCCCCTCCCTAACGTGCTCGCTGGAACCGGGGGCACCGGAAGGGCAGGGGCACGGAAAGGGGCAAGGATGTCGGTGACGTACCAGCGCACCCGCAACTGGCAGGCGACCATCGCGGACGCAGCCGCGCTGGCGGAGCGCCCTGATCCCAACCACGCCGCAGGGTGGCTGCTGCTCGCGGCCCTTGAGGCCGATCCCCCCGTCGAGGACGAGGATCCGCGCGACTGGCCCCTCCTGCTGGCGCGGCTGGCACGGCAGCCCTGGACCACCGAGATCGACCCGCTGACCGCCGATGTCCTGCGCACGGCCGACGAGGGCGTACGCCGCGCCGTGGCAGAGTTCAGGCGGGCCTGCCAACAGCGCGAGGCAGACCGGGAGCGGGCGACCATTGCGGGCGAGGTACGCCGGATCGTCGCGGTGAGCGGGCTGACCCAGCGCGAGTTCGCCGCACGTGTCGGCACGTCGGCGTCGCGGCTGTCGAGCTACGTCCACGGACACGTCGTACCGTCGGCGGCCATGATGTTGCGGATCAAACGACTCGAGCGCCTTCATTCCTTGCCTGGCCCGAGAGCGCTCGGGTCCTGACGGTAGGGTCCCTTCATGCGGAGGGGACCGTTCTCGTTGGCGCTCGACCAGGCGCTCTCGGAACGTTCGATCAGCCTGAGCGCCCTGCACCGTCTGTTAGAGGCCCGCGGCGCCGGTGTCAGCCTGACGACGCTGAGCTATTGGCGCTCGGGACAGCGCGAGCCCGAGCAGGAACGCTCGCTGCGAGCACTCAACGAGGTCGAGGAGATCCTCGGTCTCACGCCGGGGGCACTCGAAGCCCTGATCGAGGGCCGCCGGAGATGGGTCGACCCCGACCTGCTCGACGACCTGAGCGACGACGCTGACCGGATCAAGGTGCTGCTCGACGAACTCGGCTTCCACTCACCCTCGGACCGGCTGGTCGACCAGGAGGTGACGCTGAAGTACGTCATCGGGCCGGACCGATCACCGGTCGCGCTGACCTATGTCGTCGTCGTGGAGTCGGTGCGGGTGAACGCCGACCGGCGGGCGTTCATCCTCCGCGTGCGCCCTGGCGCTCTGACGCCTCGCGTGACCTCACTGGGCGGCTTCCATCTCGGCGAGATCATCCACGACCAGCAGCACGGCATCGTCGTCGGCGAGATGATCCTGGACCGCCCCCTGGCTCCCGGGGAGAGCACCCTCCTCGAGCAGGAGGTCGTCTACCGGACGCCCGATCCCGACGACAACAGCTACTTCTACTGGGCGGTGCGCAAGATGCGCTCGATCAACCTGTGGATCCGGTTCGACCCGAACGACATGCCGACGCGCTGTGAGTACTACACGATCGTCGACGGCCGGGAGGAGGTCGTTGAACTGGAGACGTTCGGGACCAGTGTGAGTCGCACCGTCACGTCCTTCGGCCCCGGCACCTTGGGCATTCGCTGGCACTGGGACTGAGCCTCGCCCACGGTGCCGACGATCAACCGTGCACGATGCGGTGCAACTCGGCCATCCGGGTGTCGAGTTCGTTGGCGACCCGCGCAGCCGCTGACAGCTCCTCGTGGAGGTCAGAGGGAACGTCCTTGTCGTACTTGTAGTAGATCTTGTGCTCGACACTCGCCCAGAAGTCCATCGCCACGGTGCGGATCTGGATCTCGATCGGCACCGCCCGCGTCGTGTCGGACAGGAACACCGGGATCTCGACGATCGCGTGCAGACTCCGATAGCCGTTGGCCTTCGGCTGCGCGATGTAGTCCTTCACCTCACGAACCGTGACATCGGGCTGCGAGGTGAGCATCTCGAGCACGCGGTAGACGTCGGCGACGAAGCTGCACACGATGCGCACGCCGGCGATGTCGCGGATCCGTTCCGCGATCGCCTCCAACTCGAACGGACAACCGACCCGGTCAGCCTTGGCCTGCAGGCTGTCGATGGTCTTGATCCGCGAGTTGACGTGCTCGATCGGGTTCGCGCCGTCGCGGAAGGTCATCTCCTCCCGCAGGATGTTGATCTTGGTCAGGATCTCGTCGAGCCCGAACTTGTAGTTGAGGTGGAACAGACGCAGCTCGCGCAGGAAGGCCGACTGTTCGTCGGGGACGATGACGCTCACGCGTCGAGTGTCACACGCTCCCGATGCGATGAGATGATGGCGACGCCCGTTCCATCCCGTTCTCGAGAGGGATCCCCAATGCCCCGTCGTCCCCTGTCCGCTCCTCGGACGATCCTGATCAGCCTGACGATCGCCGTCCTCACGATGCTCACCGCACTGGTCGCGGTCCCCGCCTCCGCAGAGTCCCAGCCCGCGCCGGCTCGTGCCGCCGCGCCCAAGGTCGCCATCAAGAAGGGCACGTACGTCGGCCTGATCCCGGAGTACGAGGCCTTCGCCGTCGACGACCTCCTGACCTTCAAGGTGGTCGAGCATCGACAGGTCATTGGCTTCCGAGCCGGATTCAAGTGTCCGGTCTCCGCCGGCGCCGAGGTCTACGACCTGAACGCCCCATCCATGGACGTCAGCCGCTCGGGCCGGTTCTCCACGACCTGGCACCCGTACGCGCCAGAGGTGACCGCAACCGTGTCCGGTCGTCTCACGCGCGCGGGGACGGTCAAGAAGGCATCCATCTCCGTCACGACCCCGACCTGCTCGCGGACCGCCTCGTGGAAGGCCGCACGCATCAGCCGCTGACGCTCGCTCCACACAAGATCCGTGCCGCCCCGGTCACCCGGGGCGGCACGGATCTTTGCATCTGCCTCGTTGAGGTGCGGCGTCAGTTCACCGCGTCGAAGGCATCGACGACGCCCTCGCCGTAGTAGCTGTTGTCCGCCGCAGTCCCCACGCACGGGGCGCCCGCGGTCGTCGTACCGCAGGCGTGGTCGTCGGCCTGGGCACGCAGCTTCGCGACCATCTGGGCCGGTGTCCAGTCAGGGTGGACCGACTTCATCAGGGCGAGCACGCCCGCGACGTGCGGAGAGGCCATCGACGTACCGGACTTCAGGCCATAGCCGTTGCCCGCGACCACCGTCGACAGGATCGACGAGCCCGGTGCCGCGACGTCGATGACACCGAGACCCCGGTTGCTGAAGCTCGACAACCGGTTCTCCATCGTGCCGGCCGGGAAGCGCTGCAACGACGAGACGGTGACGACACCCGGGAGCTCGGTCGGGATGTCCTGGCAGCCGCTGTTGAGCGTGCGGTCGACGAAGCCGGCCGGCTCCTGGTCATCGGGGCTGGTGGTGTCGTGGAACGACGACTTGTCGGACAGGTCGCGCGCCGAGTTGCCGGCGGCCGCGGCGTGGACGACGCCCTGGCCGGTGGACCAGGCGACGGCTCGGCGAACGGCCTCCTTGGCGGCGTACTGGTCGGACTGGTCCTCGCAGTAGAACTCGAACGGGTCGACGTAGTAGCTGTTGTTGGTCACGTCCATGCCGTGCGAGCCGGCCCAGACGAAGCCGCAGACGGCGTACTCCGGATAGATGAAGCCGTCGTCATTGACGACCTTGACCGACGCCATCCGCACATTGGGCGCGACACCGACGATGCCGACGCCGTTGCGCGCGGCACCGATGGTGCCGGCGACGTGGGTGCCGTGGTCACTGGTGGTCGGGAACCATCCGGTCGCCGACGTGTCCGGACGCCCGGCGTCGCTGCAGTTGACCGAGTCGGCGACGTCGATGTTGGCCGCGAGGTCCGGGTGGTCGGGGTCGATGCCGGAGTCGAGGATGCCGACCACGACGTTGCGTGAGCCGTCGGTGATCTGGTGGGCCTGGTCGGCCTTGATCATCTTCATGTCCCACTGCTCCGCCTCGCGGGGGTCGGTGGCGGAGACGGTGGCCTCGGTGTCGTCGCGTTGCGGCGAGGACTGGCCCTTGCGGACCTGCCCCTTGCCGGGACCCCAGGGCGCCTGCACGCCGGCCGGGGTTCCCTCACTGACCGGAACGGTGCGGGTCGCGCCGACCGACTCGAGCGCATTGCCGCCCGCAGCACGCACATCGGCGCGGAAAGTGGCCTTGGTGCTGTGCGCGACCACGACACCGATCTCCGGCCAGGTCTGGACGACGACACCGCCGGCCTTCGCGACCGCCTTCTCGATGAGTCGGGTCTGGCCGGGGTTGGCGACCTTGGCGTTGAGGATGTAGGCCGAGATGACGCCGTCGGGAGTGCTGATCGGCACCGGGGTCGACGTGGGTTCGGCAGGTCCGGCGCTGGCGATGGCGCCGGTGCCGGTCACGGACAGGCCGGCGAGGGTGACGCCGGCCGCAACCGTGAGAGTGGCGGCGCGAAGCCGCCGGGAGACACGCAGGGACATGAGAAGCCTTTCCGAGGGGGGACCGTGCGATGCAGCGCAGGATGTGCGCCGCGTCACATCCTGTCCTCTCGACGGCCGCCTTGGCGAGAGGATCCGCGGCCGAATTTCGCGACAGCGAGACTTTTCCTCGTCCGGCAGCCGATCACCCGACATCGGCCTGCCCGCGCCCTGCCCGCGCCATGTCTGCACCATCACTCACAGGAGCAGCAGGCGCTCCTCGAGCTTGCTGGCCACCTGACCTGCGAGCACTTCGAGGCCACCCTTGACGATCGGCGCGGCGAGCTTGCCGACTCCGTGGGTCGTGATCTCGGCGCGATAGGTGACGGCAGTCATGCCGTCCTCCTCGGCGAAGCGGATCGTGTCGCGCAGGTCCACGCCCGTCGCGGTGCCGGCCAACTCGAACACCTCGTGGCGCTGCGAGGTGACAACGCGGTACTCCACCTCGGTTGCATGGCCCAGGAACGAGGACACGTTGCGGTACGTCGTACCGACGCCGCCGTCTCCGGAGGTCCGGACGGTGGTGACGGTGGGCGGGTCCCACTCCTCGGTGGTCATGAAGTCGGAGAGGTAGTCCCAGACCTTCTCCATCGGACGGGGGACCCGGACGGTGCGCTCGACACTCGGCATGGGATCGCTGTACCCCGAGCCCGTGTTCTCAGCCGGACCGGCGTCACAGCGAGCGCAGTTGCTCCGCGACGGCGTCCAGGTCCTGGTCGGTGCGGACGACGACGATCGCAGCCGGACCGGGCGCCGGGGCTGTTGCAGGCGGTGGGGCGAAGAGGGCGTTGACCTGCGCCAGCGCCTCGTCGATCTCGACGTGCGGGTCCTCGCACTCCTCGCGCAGCCACCGGCGCAGCACCCGGTTGTGGGCGGCGACGACGGCAGCGGCCATCAACTCACCGCGCCGCTCGGACACCTCGGAGCCGTCGCCCCACGCGCTGATGAACTGCCGGAAGACCTGCTGGTAGCGCGCACCACTGATCAACTCGCGCTCACGCAGGGCGGGCACGGTCGAGGTCAGTTGATAGCGGCGGCGGGCGCGTGGGCCCTCGGCGATGTAGTGGAAGAGCACGATCCGGACCGCGTCGGAGACAGCGAGGATCGCGCTCTTCTGGGTCGAGGCGGCCAGCCTCTCCTCGACCGCCGCGAGGATCGCGTCGTGCTCCGGGAAGATCACCATCTCTTTGGAGCCGAAGAGCCGGAAGAAGGAACTACGGCTGACCCCGGCGGCTGCAGCGATGTCGTCGACGCTGGTGGCGTCGTACCCGTTCTCGGCGAACAGCCGGAAGGCAGCATCAACGATCGCGTCGGCCGGCGCCCTGCGGCCCTCCCGATCCTCATCGCGCGATTGCGTCACACCACACCCCACTTGTGAACTCCAGTGTCAATGGATGATACTCAGTTTCATGACCGAGATCGACCTGCACACGACCGCGGGCAAGCTGGCGGACCTCGACCGCCGCACCGACGAGGCCGTGCACGCTCCCGCCGCCAAGGCCCAGGAGAAGCAGCACGCCAAGGGCCGCAAGACCGCACGCGAACGCATCGAGATGCTCTTCGACGAGGGCAGCTTCGTCGAGCTCGACGAATTCGCCCGGCACCGCTCGACGGCCTTCGGCCTCGAGAAGAACCGACCGTACGGCGACGGTGTGATCACCGGCTACGGCACCGTCGACGGCCGCCAGGTCTGCGTCTTCTCCCAGGACTTCACCGTCTACGGCGGCTCGCTGGGCGAGGTCTACGGCGAGAAGATCGTCAAGGTCATGGACCTGGCCATGAAGACCGGCTCCCCGATCGTCGGCATCAACGAGGGTGCCGGCGCGCGCATCCAGGAGGGCGTCGTCTCCCTCGGCCTGTACGGCGAGATCTTCCGCCGCAACGTCCGCGCATCCGGCGTCATCCCGCAGATCTCGCTGATCATGGGCAACTGCGCAGGCGGCCACGTCTACTCCCCCGCCGTCACCGACTTCACGATCATGGTCGACAAGACGTCGGGCATGTTCATCACCGGTCCCGACGTGATCAAGACCGTCACCGGTGAAGAGATCACCATGGAGGACCTGGGCGGCGCCCGGGCCCACAACACCAAGTCCGGCTGCTCGCACTACATGGCCGCCGACGAGGACGACGCGATCGAGTACACCAAGGCGCTGCTGAGCTACCTGCCCAGCAACAACCTCGACGAGGCGCCGGCGTACGACGAGGTCGCCGATCTCGAACCCACGGCCGAGGACCTCGCGCTCGACACGATCATCCCGGACTCCCCGAACCAGCCCTACGACATGCACGACGTCTTCCAGACCGTGCTCGACGACGGCGAGTTCACCGAGGTGCACCCGCTCTTCGCGCCCAACATCATCGTCGGCTTCGGCCGGGTCGAGGGCCGCTCGGTCGGCATCGTCGCCAACCAGCCGATGCAGTTCGCCGGCTGTCTCGACATCGACGCCTCCGAGAAGGCCGCCCGCTTCGTGCGCACCTGCGACGCGTTCAACATCCCGGTGCTCACCTTCGTCGACGTCCCCGGCTTCCTCCCGGGAACCGACCAGGAGCACACCGGCATCATCCGCCGCGGCGCCAAGCTGATCTACGCCTACTGCGAGGCCACGGTCCCGCTGGTCACGATCATCACCCGCAAGGCCTACGGCGGCGCGTACGACGTGATGGGCTCCAAGCACCTCGGCGGCGACATCAACCTGTCGTGGCCGACCGGACAGATCGCGGTGATGGGTTCGCAGGGTGCGGCCAACATCATCCACCGACGCGAACTCAACGACCTCGCGGCCGCAGGCGCCTCGACCGAGCAGGTCGAAGCCCGTCGCGCCGAGCTGATCGACGAGTACGAGACGACGCTCGCCAACCCCTACATCGCGGCTGAGCGTGGATACATCGACGCGGTGATCAAGCCGTCGAAGACCCGCGCCGAGATCGTCAAGGCCCTGCGGCTGCTGCAGTCCAAGCGCGACACGCTGCCGCCGAAGAAGCACGGGAACATCCCGCTGTGAGCACCGTCGAAGCAGTGCTCGAGCCCGCCGACGGCGTACCCGCTCCGGGGCCGCTGCTGCGGGTCCTCACGCCCGGCACGACCCCGGAAGAGGTCGCGGCGATCGTCGCGGTGCTCTCCGCCATGGGCGGCGGCGCCGCGGCTCCCGACGGACCACGCCCCGAGTGGACCAACCCGGACCGTCGACTGCGGCGTACCTCCTCCACCCACCCGACCCCCGGACGCGGCGCGTGGCGCGCCAGCGCCCTGCCCCGCTGACCCGCCACGCTCACTGGAAGGCTAAACCAATGTCTTTGAAGAAGGTCCTGATCGCCAACCGAGGCGAGATCGCCGTGCGCGTGATCCGCGCGGCCAAGGATGCGGGGATCGGCTCGGTCGCGGTGTACGCCGAGCCCGACGCCAATGCTCTGTTCGTCCGCCTGGCCGACGAGGCCTACTCGCTCGGTGGCGCCACCCCGGCCGAGACCTACCTCGACATCGCCAAGATCGTGGAGATCGCCCAGCAGTCGGGCGCCGACTCGGTGCACCCCGGCTATGGCTTCCTCGCCGAGAACGCCGCGTTTGCGCAGGCCGTCCTCGACGCCGGTCTGATCTGGATCGGCCCCTCCCCCGAGGCCATCGAGGGCCTGGGCGACAAGGCGAAGGCGAAGCAGATCGCACTCGCCGCCGGCGCCCCGCTCGCACCCGGCCTCAAGGACCCGGTCGAGGGCGCCGACGAGATCGTCGCCTTCGCCCAGGAGCACGGCCTGCCCGTCGCCATCAAGGCGGTCTTCGGTGGTGGCGGTCGCGGCCTCAAGGTCGCGCGAACCCTCGAGGAGATCCCCGAGCTGTTCGAGTCCGCGACCCGCGAGGCGATCTCCGCCTTCGGCCGCGGCGAGTGCCTGGTCGAGAAGTTCCTCGACAAGCCGCGCCACGTCGAGACCCAGTGCCTGGCCGACTCCCACGGCAACGTCGTGGTCGTCTCCACTCGCGACTGCTCGCTGCAGCGTCGCCACCAGAAGCTCGTCGAGGAGGCGCCCGCGCCGTTCCTCACCGACGAGCAGAACCAGCGCCTCTACGAGTCGTCGAAGGCGATCCTGCGCGAGGCCAACTACGTCGGCGCCGGGACCTGCGAGTTCCTCGTCGCTGCCGACGGCACCATCTCCTTCCTCGAGGTCAACACCCGCCTCCAGGTCGAGCACTGCGTCTCCGAAGAGGTCACCGGCCTCGACCTGGTCCGCGAGATGTTCCGCATCGCCGCCGGCGAGGAGCTCGGGTACGACGACCCGGAGATCCGTGGTCACTCGATCGAGTACCGCATCAACGCCGAGGACGGCGGCAACAACTTCATGCCCGCCCCCGGCACGCTCACCAAGTGGAACCCGCCGCAGGGTCCCGGTGTCCGCGTCGACGGCGGCTACGAGGTGGGCGAGACCGTCCCCGGCGCCTTCGATTCGCTGATCGCGAAGCTGATCGTCTCCGGCTCCTCACGGACGCAGGCGATCGAGCGGTCCCGTCGGGCGCTCTCGGAGTTCGAGGTCGACGGCATGCCGACCGCGATCACCTTCCACGAGGTCATCGTCAACGACCCGGCCTGGGTCGGGGCGTCGAACCCCTCCGGCGAGGGCTCCTTCGACGTCTACACGACGTGGATCGAGACCGACTTCGACAACCAGATCACGCCGTACGGCGGTGCCGCTGGTGAGGCCGAGGAGCAGGGCGAGAAGCAGAAGGTCGTCGTCGAGGTCGGCGGCAAGCGGATCGAGGTCGTCCTGCCGGCGGGCCTGGGTGGCCTTGGCGGTGGTGCTGCTGCCGGCGGCGCCAAGAAGCCGAAGCGCGCGGGCGGCAAGAAGGCCGGCGCCGCGGCGTCGGGTGACTCGGTCACCTCCCCGATGCAGGGCACCATCGTCAAGGTCGCGGTCGAGGAGGGGCAGAGCGTCGCCGAGGGTGACGTGGTCGTCGTCCTCGAGGCGATGAAGATGGAGCAACCGCTCAAGGCCCACAAGGCCGGCACCATCACCGGCCTGTCCGCCGAGGTCGGCGCCACGATCGGCAACGGCGAGGTCGTCTGCGAGATCAAGGACTGACCCGTCACAAACTGGCTCTATTTTCGCGTCGACCCGGCAGAAACTAGCGCCCGCATCGCGCCGACCCGGCAGAAACTGACATCTCCAGTGCCAGTTTCTGCCGGGTCGATGCATTTCTTGTGCCAGTTTCTGCCGGGTCGGCGCATCTCGAGTGCGAGTTTCTGCCGGGTCGGCGAGAACACGTGACACAGTTGGGCGCGTGATGACTGCGGCGTCCCTCGCGCAGGCCGTCGCTCCGGCGGTCCTGGAGCTCGCGCAGGCCGGCGACGAGCGGCCGGTGGTGGCCGTCGAGATCATCGAGGCCCCGGGACCGGCGGACGTCGATCGCGGGGACCTGGTCGCGGTGATCGGTGCGGAGAGTGCTGCCGACGTCGGCGCGCTGATCGAGACGTTGCCCGTGGTGGCCGGCGTACTCCTGCGACGCACGTGGGCCGAGCAGGCCGAGATCCGCGCGCTGTGTGCCGAACGGGACCTCCCCCTGCTCGCGCTCGCTGACTCAGCCAGTTGGAGCGCGGCGATCGCCATGCTGCAGCGCGCTCTCGCCCCGGCGCCGGCGGCCGAGGTCGGCAGCAGCGATCAGGTGTACGGCGACCTGTTCGACATGGCCGACAAGATCAGCCTGCTGCTGGCCGCACCGATCACCATCGAGGACGCGACCTCACACGTGCTGGCCTATTCGAGCGGGCAGATCGATGTCGACAACGCACGGATGTCGACGATCGTCGGCCGGCGGGTGCCACGAGAGGTTCGGGACCACTTCCGCTCGCTCGGAGTGTTCCGTCGGCTGATGAAGTCCGACGAGCCGTTCTTCGTCCCGGCCGGTGCTGGGACCGTGAAGGCGCGGTACGTCATCCCGGTGCGCGCCGGCACCGAGTGGCTCGGATCGATCTGGGCGGTGGTCGACCATCCCGTTGCGCCGGAGTTGAGGCGTGAACTCGCCGCAGCGACCGAGGTCGTGGCCCTCTATCTGCTGCGGCTGCGCTCACGCGCCGAGCTGCACCGTCAGGTGCAGATCGACAAGGTGCGCGCCCTGTTGCGCGGCGGCGCGACCGAGCGACCGGGCTGGCTGCCGGACGGTCCGTGGCAGGTGGCGACGCTGACTGGTCCGGACGATCTGCTCCCCGCGGCTCGCTACGAGGTCTGGCTGGCGCTGTGCCGCCGGCACGGGTGGCGACAGCCGTTGCTGGCCGACCTCGACGGTGGTGTCCATCTGGTGCTTCAGGCCCATGGCACCGTTCCGGGGAGCACGGTCTGGTTGCGCGACCTGCTGACCACCGCCACCGGTGCGCCCCCGGGGATGCACCTGGTTCTCGGAGGACCCGTGAACCAGGTGTCCGATCTCGACAGGTCACTCGCGGAGGCCGTGGAGCTCGAGGGCATCCTCGCGAAACCCGACTCCGGAACGCGCGAACACGTCGCGGATCTCGCAGCCTCCTGGGCAGCCGTGGTCCTCGCTCGGGCCGTCAACGGTGTGGGCGAGCGACCGCTGGTCTCTCCGCTCACCGAACTGCTGGCGAGGGTCGGCGATGCCGGCGCGATGTGGCTGGACACGCTCGAGGCCGTCATCGACTTCTGGGGCGAGCCGCAGCGGGCCGCCCAACGGCTCGGCGTGCACCCGAACACCGTGCGCTACCGCGGGCGTCAACTGAAGGACCTGTGGCCGGTGGACCTCGACGATCCTGCTGCGCGCCTGGCGATCCGGTTGGAGCTCGCGAGCCTGCGCGCCCGAAACCGCTGACGAGACCTGGTCAGCGCAACGGGTTCACCGCGGCGAGCGGCTGCGGCAGGTCGCCGGTCACGATCCGCTCGGCGAGCAGCTTGCCGGTGACCGGTCCGAGGGTGATGCCCCACATGCCATGGCCGCCCGCGATGAAGACTCGCGGGTCCGCACTCGCGCCGATGAGCGGCAGGCCGTCAGAGGTGCAGGGACGCCCACCGACCCATTCGTCCTCGCGCTCCTCGACGTGCGCTCCTCGCAGAAGGACGCGGGCCTCGCGGACCAGGGCATCGATGCGGCGCGGGTCCCGGGGAGCATCGACGGGACGGAACTCCATCATTCCGGCGATCCGGAGCCGATCGCCGATCGGCGTGCAGGCGAGCCGCTGCTTCGGGAAGTAGACCGGACCCTTGGGCAGGTCGTCGACCTTGATCGTGAAGGAATAGCCACGCCCCGCCTGGACGATCCGGCGTACGCCGAACTGGCGGCCGAGCTTGCCCAGCCAGGCGCCGGTGGCGACGACGACGGCGTCGTACCTCTCCCCTGCGATCTCGACACCAGTGGCGTCGGAGCGGACATCGCTGACCTCGACGCCGTCGATGATGCGGCCGCCGCGTTCGCGGACGGAGGCCGCCACGGCATGGACGTACGACGACGGGTCGATGAATCGCTCACCGCGGATCCGGACGGCGGTGGTGATCGCGTCCGACAGTGCGGGCTCGTCGGCGCGGGCCTGCTCACCGTCGACGATGTCGTAGTGCACGTCCTGGCCGGAGGACTGGATGAGCTCGAACTCCTCCAGCAGAGCCCGGCTGTCCTCGACGGTGCGGAAGGCGGCCGTGAACGGCTCGGCCTGACGGGTGCGGGCGGTGACACCACCGGCTTCGAGTTCGTCGAAGGCGGCGAGAGCCCCGTTGTTGAGCGGGATCAGGGTCTGCATCGCCTGTTGCCAGCGCGCCGGCGTGCAGTTGCGGGCGAACTGGACGAGGAAGCGAATCAGGCGGGGGTTGGCGGTCGGCGGGATGTAGACCGGCGAGGACGGGCTGAGCATCGCGCGCAGGCCGTAGGTGAGCACCGACGGCTCGGGCAGCGGCACGGCCATGCTCGGGGTCAGCCAGCCGGCATTGCCCCAGCTCGACCCGGCAGCGACGGTGTCGCGGTCGAGCACGGTCACCTCGACGCCGGACTCCTGCAGGAACCAGGCGGTGGACAGGCCGACCATGCCGGCGCCGAGGACGGCGACTCGCTGGGGACGAAGCACAGAGCTGCTCATGTGTCCATGGTCACGCGTCAGACGAGAGTCGGTGCTGTCGGCGACGCACTATTCGCGCGGCCACCTTTGTCGCCTCCGGACAACGTCATCACGGAGAGCACGGCAGCCAGGCCACACAGGGCCGCACCGCCCCACCACGCCCACGTATAGGCCCCGAGCTGGTCACGGATGACACCGGCGCCGAGGGCTGCGGCCGCAGCGCCGAGCTGATGGGAGGCGAACACCCAGCCGAAAACGATGGTGCCGCGCTCACCGAAGGCCTCCCGGCACAGTGCGGCGGTCGGCGGGACGGTCGCGACCCAGTCGAGGCCATAGATCACGATGAACAGCACCATGCTCGGGTGCACCGCGTCGGCGAGCAGGCTCGGCAGGAGCAACAACCCGAGGCCACGGAAGAGGTAGTAGCCCACCAGCAGCGTGCGCGGGTCGAACCGATCGGTCAGCCAACCCGACGCGATGGTGCCGATGATGTCGAAGACGCCGACCACCGCCAAGAGTCCGGCCGCCGTCGTCTCGGCCATGCCGTGGTCGTGGGCGGACGGGATGAAGTGGATGCCGATCAGTCCGTTGGTCGTCGCGCCACAGATCGCGAACGCTCCGGCCAGCGCCCAGAACGCCCGCGTCCGAGCGGCGAAGGTCAGTCCCTCGATCGCCCGCCGGGTGGCGCCACTCTGCGCCCGTGGCGGCGGCGTCCATGCAGCCGGAGCACCGTAGGGCGCGACGCCGCGGTCCTCCGGGTGGTCGCGGACCAAGAACCACACCAGGGGTACGACGGCCAGCGCGGCCGCCGCGATCACCAGTGAGGCGGGACGCCAGCCGGCGCCGTCGGCGAGGGCGGCAACGACGGGCAGGAAGATCAGCTGGCCGGTCGCGGACCCAGCCGTGAGGATGCCCATCACCAGGCCACGACGGTGCTCGAACCAACGGTTGGCGATGGTGGCGGCGAAGACCAGCGCCATCGATCCGGTGCCGAGTCCGATCAACACACCCCAGCAGATCAGCAGTTGCCACGACGCTGTCATGAACACACTCGCGCCCGAGCCGAGCGCGACCAGGCTGAGCGCCACCGCCACCACTCGTCGTACCCCGAAGCGGTCCATCAGCGCCGCCGCGAAGGGCGCGGTGAGCCCGAAGAGGACCAGGTTGATGCTCACCGCGAGCGACATGACGCTCGTCGACCAGCCGAACTCGTCGTGCAGTGGCACCATCAGCGCGCCCGGTGCGGCGCGGAACCCCGCGGCGCCGATGAGGGCGAGGAAGGCGACCGCGGCGACCATCCACGCCGGGTGCAGGCGGCCGGGCGGAGTGGTCGTGGTCACGATGGACCTACACCGGGACGGCTGCGCGTATTCCCCTACGTTGGGCCCATGTTGCTGTTCGAGTTCGAGGGCCGGCGGCCCCAGGTCCATCCCGAGGCGTTCGTCGCCCCCACCGCGACGCTGATCGGCGACGTGCGCGTCGAGAAGGGCGCGAGCATCTGGTACGGCGCGGTGCTGCGTGCCGACATCTGCACGATCATCGTCCGCGAGGGATCGAACATCCAGGACAACTCGGTCGTCCACGGTGCGCCCGACGTGGTCGTCGACATCGGCCCGAACGCCACGGTCGCCCACGCGTGCGTCTTCCACGGCGACTCGATGGGCGAGAAGTCCCTGCTCGGCAACGGCAGCACCGTCCTCGACCACGCCTCGATCGGGGCAGGTTCGCTCGTTGCCGCGGGTGCAGTCGTCACGCCGGGAACTGCCATCCCCGAGGGCGTCCTGGCGGCGGGCGCGCCCGCTGAGACCAAGCGGCCCATCGAGGGCACCGGCGCGCACTTCTGGGTGGAGACCAACGCGATCTACTACGCCGAGCTGGCGCA
>JASLDK010000272.1 GCA_030145945.1 Nocardioides sp. | reverse complement strand
AGCTGGTGGGTGGCGAGGGGGACCGCTGTGCCGTCGGAGCTGTCGGCGGTGAAGACCACGGCATAGGTCGTCACGATGAGCGAGGCGCGCAGGGTCAGGGTCCGCACGATCAGGGGTACGCCGACCCGGGCCGCTGTGAGGATGCCCTGGCGGTGGGGTCGGAGCGGTGCGTTCTCGGTCCGTGCGGCGCGGACGACGACGGCCACGACGGCGAGCGCCATGGCGGTCTGGGCCAGCACCGAGCCGAGCGCCGATCCCGCGATGCCGAGACGTGGCGCCGGGCCCACGCCGTACACGAGGACGATGTTGAGGCCGAGGTTGGCGAGGTTGCCCGCGACTGCGACGACGAGCGGCGTGCGGGTGTCCTGCAGGCCGCGCAGGACACCGGTCCCGGCCAGGATGAGGAGGAGAGGGACCAGACCGAGGGCGGCGACGCGCAGGTACGTCGTACCGGCGTCGGTCACGCCGTCCGAGGCGCCGAACACAGCGACGAGGGGGCGCGCGGCGAGGCCGGTGAGGGCTGTCGCGGGCAGTCCGATGATCACGGCCAGCCACAGTCCGTCGAGGCCTTGGCTGAGTGCGGCGGCGCGGTGCCCGGCGCCGATCTGGCGGGCGACGCCCGCGGTGGTGCCGTAGGCCAGGAAGATGCACAGCCCGACCACCGTCGTGACCACCGTGCCTGCGATGCCGAGCCCGGCGAGCTCGACGGTGCCGAGGTGGCCGACGACCGCCGCGTCGCCGAGCAGGAAGAGAGGTTCGACGACGAGGGCGAGGAAGGCCGGTATCGCGAGACGGGCGATCTCCCGGTCCAGCGAGCGGTGGGTCATCCGGTGACCTTCCGAGAGGCGGTCGGGGAGTCGGTGAAAGCCGGTGGATAAGTGGGGGGTACCTGTGGAAAGTCGGGTCTGCTATGGGAGTGCTGCGGGGGAGTGCGGGAAGACGCCGACTGGCCCGAGCATGTCCGGAAAGTGAACGGCATCACATCGACAAATTCTTCTCTCCACAAGAACGCGGCGACGTTTGTGCAGGTCAGACGTTGTTTCCACGACATGGCCGATCCTCTCTCCACAGGGTTGTCCCCAGTCCGTGCACACCATCTCCGCGTGTCGTCCACCCCCTGTCCCCAGTTATCCCCAACCCCTGTGGACAGGCCGCTTTCGGTGGGTGGCCCGGGGCCCGTAGGTTGCCCGAGGACGTGGTGATCCGGCGATTGTGTCGGACCCGTCCGCGAGCCTGAAGATCGCATCGCGACCCGATGCCCGACCTGTCCCGCAGGTCCCTGCCACCGCCCGCACCACGGGCACCTCACCGGAGGGGGAGACGCGTGAGCCTGACCGACGATTCGCCGGCCTGGACAGCCGAACCACCCAGCGAGTGGGGCGACGGCCCTGCCGCCTATGCGCCCGGTGAGGCACCGACCGGCGGCCGCACGCCTCCGCAGGACATGGCGGCCGAGCAGTCGGTCCTCGGGGCCATGATGATCTCCAAGGATGCGATCGCCGACGTGGTCGAGGTGATCCGCGGCGTCGACTACTACCGCCCGGCCCACGAGGAGATCCACGAGGCCATCCTCGACCTCTACAGCCGCGGCGAGCCCGCCGACATGGTCACCGTCGCCGGCGAGCTGCAACGCCGCGGCCAACTGCAGAAGATCGGCGGGGCGCCGTACCTCCACACCCTCGCCGCCAACGTCCCGATCGCTGCCAACGCCGGCTTCTACGCCGAGATCGTCTACGAGAAGGCCATCCTGCGCCGCCTGGTCAACGCGGGCACCAAGATCGTGCAGATCAGCTATGCCGGCGAGGGCGAGGTCGACGGCATCGTCAACGAGGCTCAGTCGGAGATCTACAAGGTCACCGACCGCAACAAGTCCGAGGACTACGCGCCGCTGAGCGACATCATGGACGGCGTCCTCGACGAGATCGAGGCCATCGAGAACCGTGAGCAGGGCATCTACGGCGTCCCCACCGGCTTCGCCGACCTCGACGAGCTCACCAACGGCCTGCACGCCGGTCAGATGATCGTCGTCGCGGCGCGCCCCGCTATGGGCAAGTCAACGCTGGCTCTCGACTTCTGCCGTGCCGCCTCGGTCGGCAACAACCTGACCAGCGCCTTCTTCAGCCTGGAGATGACGCGCGCCGAGATCGTGATGCGTCTGCTCTCGGCCGAGGCGCGCATCCCGCTCAACCACATCCGCAACGGCAAGATGGGCACCGAGGAGTGGGACCGCCTCGCCCGTCACGTCGCGAAGGTGTCGGCCGCGCCGATGTTCGTGGACGACTCGCCCAACATGACGATGACCGAGATCCGGGCGAAGGCCCGTCGGCTCAAGCAGAAGCACGACCTCAAGCTGATGGTCATCGACTACCTCCAGCTGATGAGCTCGGGCAAGAAGGTCGAGTCCCGCCAGCTCGAGGTCTCCGAGTTCTCCCGGCAGATGAAGCTCCTCGCGAAGGAGCTCGAGATCCCGATCATCGCGCTGTCGCAGCTCAACCGTGGTCCGGAGCAGCGCGCCGACAAGCGTCCGGCGATGAGCGACCTTCGCGAATCGGGGTCCATCGAGCAAGATGCAGATATGGTGATCCTTCTCCATAGAGACGATGTTTATGAGAAGGAGTCCTCCCGTCCCGGCGAGGCGGACCTGATCGTCGCCAAGCACCGCAACGGCGCGACGCGGGACATCGTTGTCGCGTTCCAGGGTCACTACAGCCGGTTCGTCGACATGGCTCACGGCTGATAGATGCCGATGTGGAGATGCAGGCAACGTTTCGAACCGAGCCGGATGCACCTTTCAACACAGGAGAGCTAGAAATTCGTCGCCTGAGGACCCGCGCACCGAGTCGGCGGAACGGGGAGCGGCGTTCTCGCTCACCTCGTCGGTGTGACGCCAGGCGCAACGCACCCGGAGCGGCCCGCCAGGGAAGAGGATCTGGACAAGTACGAGCGCGTGCTCGAGTGACTGACATCCCAACCTGATAAGGCGAGCTCTGTCGGTCCGACGAGCTACATGCCCATGCACGACCACGACGCGTTATGTGGCCAGACCGGAGGGTCATGGTCGGTGCAGACGACGGTGGGGATCTGGTCCTCGACCCGCTGCGAATGGGATCAGGACTTTCGACTGGGCTTGGCGAAGTCGGCGGCGACGGATCGCGTGAACAGAAGAAACGCCAGTGGTGCGATGAGCACCCCGAAGACGGCCTGCTCGACCTTCATCCACACCGGGTAACCAGAGTCGGGTGAAATGACGAGGGCAAGAATTCCGAGCGGCGCGAGGACCGAGATGATCCGCATGCGAACGAATGCGGCCCGGTCTGCAGACCGCCGCGCGGCTCGGACGAGCGTCATGAGCCAGAGTCCGCCGACCGTGTAGAAGCCTGCGCGCACCCATACGACCCAGTTGACGAGTTCGGGATCGACCTGCCGAAGGACGAACGCGACGACCAATGTCAGCGCGGATCCGACTGCGATCACGGCGAACACGAACCAGGCGTAACGCATGGCGCGATCAGCGGAGTGGCCCAGCACCGTCGTCCCCGGGACGAGGGCCCGAGCCAGAGGAGTTCCTCGCACACGTCATGTTTACTTGAGTGAGTAACAGAGATCAACCCAAGAGCGGGATGGCGCAGACGGGAGACTGGGTCAGTGAGTGAGCGGCGCGAGCAGATCATCGATGCGGCGGTGCGCGTCATTGCTTGCGAGGGCTGCCACGGTCTGTCGTTCGCGAAGGTGATGGCCGAGGGCAAACTGAGCAGCACCCGCCTGATCTCGTACCACTTCGGCACGCGCGAGGCCCTGTTGCACGCGACCTTCGCCCATGTTCTGGCCAAGGCCGGGGCGTACATGGGTCCGCGGATCGCGGCGGAGACGACCATGCGGGGCAAGGTCCGCGAGTACATCCTCAGCAACCTCGACTTCGTCAGCGAGGACACGACCGTCGCCCGTGCCGCCGTGGACCTGGCTGCGAGTCTCGACTATCCGGGGCGAGACGCCGGGCTCCAGTTGCTCGAGACCGGGTTCGAGACCGGTCAGGCCGACGGCGAGTTCAGGCCCTTCGACGTGCACGTGGTCGCCGTCGCCCTGCGAGGGCTCATCGATGCCACGGTCGTCGATGTCGTCAACGGCCGCGCCGACGCGCGGGTGGCGGCGGCAGAACTGGCCGAGATGTTCGACAGGGCGATCCGCGCATGACACCGACGTCGTGCCGAGGACGCCGATCCCTGCGGGACCCGGAGACACCCGCGCACCACTGAGGAGCACCCCACCCATGCCATCAGCACACACCGCCGTCGAGGTC
>JASLDK010000201.1 GCA_030145945.1 Nocardioides sp. | reverse complement strand
CGGCCCGCGATCGGCATCGCGACGGCAGCGGCCACCAGGGTCGCGGTCACCACCCACGAGGCATTGGCCTCGCTGGTGTGGAGCAGCCGGCCGAGCTCGCCCTGGATCGGGATCACCATGGTCTGGGTGAGGGAGGCGGTCAGGCCGCCGAAGCAGAGGACCGCCACGATCAGCAGGGCCGAGCGGGGGGTGCCGTCCGTCCGACCGGAGTCGGGCATGCCGGTGGCCGGCGCGCTTGAGGTCGTGGTCACGAGGGCTGAGTCAACGGCGTTGACCATAGTTGTGTCAACAGTGTTGACCTTGCCCTGGCATGGCCTACGGTTGCCGTGTGACGAAGACCTCGCCCGACGCACCCCGCCAGCGTGAGCTGCGGCCTGCCGGGCTCGCCACCCGCTCGGCGATCGAGGACGCCGCCCGACGACTGTTCGCCGAGCGCGGCTTCGACGGCGCCTCCGTGCGCGCGATCGCCGCCGACGCCGCCGTCGACCCGGCGCTCGTGATCCGGCACTTCGGCTCCAAGGAGGCGCTCTTCCTCCGCACGGTCGACACATCACTCGGCATCGGCACCGTCCTCGACGGACCGTTGGAGACGGTGGGCCGACGCCTGGTCGCCTACTTCCTCGACCCGCGGCGGCCGATCATCCAGCAACGGTACGTCGCCCTGGCCCAGGCCGCCCACCACGACCAGGTCCGCGAGGAGATGATCCGGCACACCGCGGAGACGTACGTCGCTCCGCTCGCCCCGCGCCTGACCGGCCCCCATCCCGAGCTCCGGGTCGCCCTCGCCGTCGCCCAGCTCGGCGGCCTGCTCAACCTGCTCTTCCTCCAACGCGACCCGGTGGTCACCGCCGCTGACCCGGAGGTCGTCATCGCGACGTACGGCGACGCGATCCAGCGGCTGCTCACCCCGCCGAACTGACGGCATACACCGGGAGGCTCGATGCGCAACGCCCGCGCGTGGCACGCACTGACCGCTGCGGTCACCGTGACCGCGCTCGTCCTGCAACTGGCCCTGGTGGTCCGCGGTGGGCAGGTCCTCGACGAGGTCGAGCCACCCGATCTCGGACTGCGTCTGGCCAGGTTCATCGCCTACTTCACGATCCAGAGCAATCTGCTGGTCGCCGTCGCGACCACGCTGCTGGCTCGCGATCCGGCCCGTGACGACGCCGTGCTCCGCGTCGTACGACTGGCCTCGACGGTCGGCATCACGGTGACCGGTCTGGTCCACTTCTTCCTGCTCCGACCGCTGCTGGACCTCGCAGGGGCCGACTGGTGGGCGGACAAGTTGCTGCACATGGCCGTCCCCGCCCTGGCGCTGGTCGGATGGTTCGCCTTCGGCCCCCGGCCCCGGGTCGACGGCCGCGCCATCGCAGTGGCATTCGGCTGGCCGATCGCCTGGCTCGCCGTCACTCTCGTGGTCGCGGGGCTCACCCACTGGGTGCCCTATCCCTTCCTCGACTTCCGCGAGGAAGGGTGGGGCTCCGTGATCGTGGTCAGCGTCGGCATCACGGTGCTGTTCACCGCGCTGATCGCAGGATTCCGGTACGCCGACCGGCGACTCCCCCGCGCCTGACTGTCCTGTCGCCCGTGTCTCAGCGGTCGACGACGGCCAACTTGGCCGGTGCGCGCAGCAGGTCGGCCCGGGTGGCCCGGTCACCGACGACGGTCAGCACCAGCAGCGACGTGATCGCTCCGTCCTCCCGCAGCACCACGGCGGGAGCACCGTTGACCTCGACCAACTCGATCTCGACATCGCCGACGTACTTGGTGACCAGACCGACCAGGAACCGGGCCACCCGCTCGGCCCCCAGCACCGGACGACGGGCCGCGTTGACCACCCCGCCCCCGTCGGAGGTGCACACGACGTCGGGGTCGAGGGTCTCCAGTAGTGCGACGAGATCGCCGCCGGCTGACGCAGCGAGGAACCGGTCGAGAACCTCCCGGTGCGCTCGGCGGTCGACCTCGAAGCGGGCCGGCTGCGCAGCCAGATGTGCGCGGGCGCGGGAGGCGAACTGCCGGACCGCGGCCGGCGTACGCCCGACGACATCGGCGATCTCGGGAAACCCCATCCCGAACACGTCGTGCAGCACCCAGGCGGTCCGCTCCGCCGGCGACAGCGACTCCAGGACGACGGCGAGCGCATAGCTCACCGTCTCGTCGAGGGTCACCCGGTCGACAGGGTCGGCGGGGTCGGCGGGATCGGCCCCCGTCGCGGTGACGAACGGCTCGGGAAGCCACGGCCCGACGTACTCCTCACGGCGCACCCGCGCCGAGCGCAGCACGTCGGTCGCAGCGCGCGCGACAGCGACGGTGAGCCAACCGGTGAGGTCGCGGACCGGCTCGCGCAGGTCGGCCTCGACCAGCCGCGTCCAGCAGTCGGCGACGACATCCTCGGCCTCGGCACGGCTGCCGAGGATGGCGTAGGCGACGCGGATCATCCGCGGACGGAGGGCGTCGTACTCCCCCGCCAGCGCCTGCACGCGCGCAACCGGGTCACACACGCGCGAGCCAGTCGTCGAAGGTCATCCGCCCCAGCGTCGCACCCGGACCGGGAAGCAGACCACCCTCCTCGACCTGCCGGCCGACGCGTCCCGCCATCGGCACGGGGACGACGAGGCGCCGCTCGCCTCGCGCCCGGACCACGTCACGCACCATCCGGCCCATGTTCTCTGGTCGCGGACCACCGAGGTCGGGCAACAGGCCGGCGGGCTCGCCGAGTGCTGCCGCCACCAGCACGACGGCGACCTCACGGGCCGCGATCGGCTGCGACCGCATCCGCAGCGCCAGCGCGAACGGCTTCGGACTGCGGGCGACCATCTGTCCGGCGAACTCGTGGAACTGCGTGGCGCGCAGGACCGACCACGGCACCGGTCCGGCCGCGACCAGCTCCTCCTGCCGTCGCTTGCCCCGGTAGTAGGGCAGGTCGACCCGGTCGCAGCCGACGATGGACAAGGCGACGTGGTGTCGCACGCCCGCGGCCTTCCCTGCGAGGAGCAGGTGCCCGGTCGCCGCCTCGAAGAAGCCGATCGACTGCTTCGCCCCGAGCGCGTTGACGTTGCTGACGTCGATCACGGCATCCACCCCCTCGAGAGCGCCCGTCAAGCCGGCGCCGGTGAGGAGATCGACCCCGTGGGATCGCGCGATGACGATCGGCGTCGCCCCGGCTCGGCGTACCTCCTCGACCACCATCGCGCCGACCGTTCCCGTCCCGCCTGCCACTGCAATGCTCATGACAGGAGGACGAGACAGGTCGGCGGAGTGTGACATCAGGTCAGGCGGCGTCCCCGCGGGCCTCGAGGGCTGCGGTGAGCAGCGCGACCAGCGCCTCGGTCTGCAGGTCGATGGAGCCGCCCTCGACCTCCTCGCCCGCGCCGTCGAGGGCACGGGCGGCGAGCCCGGCCTTCTTGTCGATGAGCTCGGCGATCCTGGTGTCGAGCGTCTGGGTCGCGATGACCCGCCAGGCGGTGACCGGCTCGGCCTGTCCGATCCGGTGCACCCGGTCGATGGCCTGGGTCTGCTCGGCATCGGTCCAGGAGAGCTCGGCGAGCACCAGGTTGGAGGCGACCTGCAGGTTGAGGCCGACACCCGCGGCGGTCAGCGAGCAGACCGCGACCTGCACGTCGGGGTCGTTGACGAAGGCGTCGATCTCCTTCTGCCGTGTGGTCGAGGACTGGTCACCGCGCACCGAGCTGTAGCGGATGCCGCGCTCGGCGAAGGTCTTCTCCGCGGTGTCCATGACGTCGATGTGCTTGGCGAAGAACACGACCTTGCCCACGTTGCGGGCCAGCTGCGCGGTGTAGTCGGCCGCCAGACCCGCCTTGGCCTGACCGATGCGGCGCATCATCGTGAAGACGTTCTCGCCCGTCTTGGCCGAGTTGTCCTCGCGCTCCCAGCCCGCGACCTGCCGCACGAGGCGGTGGTCGATGCCCTCGACCTCGGCTCCGGTACGACGGGTGGCGATCGCCGCGTCGTACCTCTCCACCATCCGACGGGCGAGCTCCTGCTCGGCCTTGCGGATGGAGCGGCCGGCCTCGCCCTCGAGCTCGACCGGGATGTCGGCGACCCGGCGGGCCGGGATGTCGGCGGCCACGTCCACCTTGCGGCGCCGCACGATGCCCATGTCGATGACGCACTGCCGCGCGGCGGCGTAGAAGCCGGGGTCGGCCGGCGTGAGCCCCGTCTGTTCGAGGGCGTCCATCAGCTCGGCGCGCGGTTCGGATTCGTCGATCCAGCCGAGGAACTGCCAGATGGCGCGGAAGTCGTCGATGTCGTTGATCAGCGGTGTGCCGGTGAGCGCCATCAGCAATGGGCGCACGGTGCGCGTGCGGATGCGCTTGGAGAGTTCGAGGACATGCTTCGAGCGCTGCGAGTTCTTGTTCTTGATGAAGTGCGCCTCGTCGACGACCATGCCGCGGAAGCCGAACTCGCCGAACCAGCCCACGTGACGATCGAGCACCTCGTAGTTGACCACGACGATGTCAGCGAAGCCGTCGACCGTCTCGCCGTTGCCAT
>JASLDK010000167.1 GCA_030145945.1 Nocardioides sp. | reverse complement strand
GTTGGGGTCGGCCGGGCGGGCAGCGATGAGGGTGTCACCGTCGGCCTGACGTTGGGTGCGGCCGATTGCTCCTTGGTGGAAGAGCGCGCCGGTGATCAGGGGAATGTTCGAGCGTCGGCACATCTCTGCGAGGGCGGCGGTCATAGGCGCTGTGCCGGTGCAGTCGAGGACCAGGTCGAAACCTTCGATGCGTGAGGCGAGGGCCGTGGGGTCGTAGGGAAGGTCGTCGGTGGAAGGTTCGACCTTCGTCCAGGGGGCGTGCTCGTTGATGGTGACGGCGACGGCGATCGTCTTTTCGTAGCCGACTCCGTATTTGTCGCTGACGTGACGGACGAGGTTTGCGGTCTTCAGGTAGTCATCGTCGTGGAGACGTAGACGGCCAACTCCGCTATTGGCGATGTTCACCGCGACGTGTCCTCCGACCGATCCGGCCCCGGCGATCAGGATGCTCTTGTCCGCAAGTAGGGCTGCGTCTGGCCCTGCTCGACGCTGGCGGGCGGCAATGTCGTTGGGCGTGGCGGCGATGGCTGATGCGGTGAGCGTGTCGTCGGCCCCGTCGAAGACGATGGCGACGGCGTCGTGCTCTCGGTCGTGGCGCGGCCAAGCGAGGACGACAAAGTCGTAGCCGCCGCTGGGCTCAGCAAATGCGACGGGAGTCCTTTCCTTGAAGCCCCTGTCGAGGTCGTCTCTCTGCTTCTTGGTCAACGCGGCGTAGAGGTCCTCGACGTTGCGAGGCGGAGTACCGATGTCGCGGCGCAGGTAGAAGGCTCCCCTGAGCGGGGGCGTCTCTCCTTCGGCAGGCTCCCCTGTCGGGGCCAACTCGATCATGAGGGTGCGGTCGCCGCGCTTCGTTGCGGTCAGGTGCGCTCGGTATCCGTTGCTGCCCGCGCGCACGAGGTCTCCGAAGGGCAGTTCGGCTTGATAGGTGCTGCGGTTGTCGAACAGCAGATAGGCGTCGAGGGCACGGTCTTCGAGTCGGAATCCACGCTGTGCTGTCTGCGCCCATTCATCGAGCCGTGCCCACAACGCATCCAGGTCCCGGCCTGCGATCTGTGCGGGGTCATCTTCGGCCCAGAGGCAGATGGTGCCCTGGGATGCGTGCTCGGTCTTGAGGCCCTCGACGATGACGTGGGCGTAGCGCAGCGGCCAACCCCGATAAAACTGGATCTGCATGCGGGTGGCGTCGGTGAGCGGCTTCAGGCTCTCACGCATGGGACCGGTCCATTTCGCCTGCCCGGTGTGTCGCACCGGGGAGAAGCCTTCGTTGACTAGCCCTCCGCAGAACCGCTCGAACGCGGCATCGTCGTAGGTCTCCATGAGACGGTCACCCGTGACGGCGCATCGGCCACGGCAGGCTGGCGAACCCGCGCGGCTGGTTGCTACCGAGCGCATCGACAGCGGTGATGGCACCGACCGGGAACCCGGCTGCGTCGCAGCCGTCGGGAAGGGGCAGAACCGGGCCGCGCTCGTTGGTACCGAGAATGTCGCGCCACATCTTCGCGGCACGGCAACGCTCGGCGTCGAGCGCTTCGCGAGCCTGTCCTGCGAGACGCTCAAAGCCCTGCGCGGCAACGGTCCACTGCCACGGTTCGAGGGCGGGCTTCATGGGCGTGCCAAGCACCGGGTCTGGAAGCCCATCGGCGGCGCACTGCTCGAACCGCTTGGCGACCTGTTCCATCGTCGAGGTCAGCAGTTCGGCCCAGGTAATACCGGTGACGAGTTGGTCTTTCCAGACGTAGTACGCGGCGACCTCGGTGAACAGGCCGCCGGGCCGCTCCTTGCCGAAGTGGACGTGTCGCACCTGGCGCAGGAGTCGCACGACGGGGCGGTAGGCGTTGACGCCACCGACGGTGGGGCTCCACGTCGCGGTGGCGAGCGTCTTCGTGTCGTCGGTAAACTTCACCGGGTTAGTCCTGACCCAACGCTTGTCGTCGTTGTTCCACAGGTCGCGGTCACGGTTCGGGATGCCCCAGTGCTCCCCCCACGGGACGGCGGGAACAGCGTCGATGGAGAACGAGTTGTCGCTGTCCTGATCGTCGGGGTCCGGGAAGTCAATCTTGAGCGACCGAGCCTGACGAGTGACGCGTCCGTCGATGTCGTGGTCCTTGAGGCCGTACTTTGCGACGAGAACGCGCTCGACGGCGTTGTAGACCTTCTCGGGGCTGTGGCGAGCCGAGAGGTTCTTGAAGCGGAGGAAGACGTCGACGTCCTTGCCGGGGTAACGAGCGGTCTGGCGGGCATAAGACCCGATCAGGATGGAGTCGATGCCCCAGCCGCAGAGTTCTTCATCTGCTTCGAGCAACTCCCGCACCTCGGTGTGCGCGGCAATGGCGCGGTCTCGCTTGTCACCACTGATCGTGACGTTGCGGACCGCCTGCGCGAATTCGTTGTCGAGCGTCTCAATTGTTCCCATCCCTTTGCTGATCTCTCGTCAGTGTTGCTGACCGTACGTGTTGCCACCGACAGTTCTGGATTCGCTTATCGGCACTTCGGCGCCGCGACTGGACCGGCGTGTCGCGGACGCGGCACCAGCGCCTCTCGGTAGCGTGCGGCGCAACGAAGCACGGCGTCGGCCTGGCACTCCAGGCATGCAGGCACCCCCGATCGCATGCGGCGCGGGGAAGAAACGCCTGACCTTCACGACACGCTTGTGCCGTGCCTTCCAGAGTCAGGCATGGAGGTCGGCGGTCGGCGCATTTGCGGCGGCGTGTCACGCCCTATGCATACGGCGCGCCGCATCGAGTCCGCACTCTCGGAGGACCACCGGGACGGCGACGTCGAGTGGGATGCGTTCTTGTTCGACACGTCGGTGACTGGTGTGGGCGGGGTCGACGAGGGACTCGTAGACAGTGCGTTCGCTGTCGGTGAGGTGTGGGAGCGGCTTCGGCATACCGGGCGTGAGCGGCGCACCCTTCTTGTCGCTGTTGGTTCCGTAGGGCTCGTACGCCTTGTAGGTGGAGGGGTCCATGAGGATGGAGGTGACGGGCAAGCCGTCGGCTCGGTAGCCGTTGAGAATTTCGTAGCCGTGGGCGTCGATGTCGCCCCAGTAGTAGAGACGGGGTGCACCGGCG
>JASLDK010000140.1 GCA_030145945.1 Nocardioides sp. | reverse complement strand
GTCGTCCTCAGGCGAGTTGAACGGTGTCAAGACCCTGGTCCGTGCCGGTATGAGCGCGGACACGCTGCTCGTCACGGCGACCGGCCCCTCCGGCGTGGGCGTCTATCTCGTCGACGCCGGCGCTGCTGGTGTCGAGCGGGTCGCCCAGAAGACCAGTGACGGCGACGTCGCCGCCCTGATCACCTTCACCGGGGCGACGGCCACGCAGGTCGGCGGCCCGGAGGCGCCTGAGCGGCTCGGGCAGTTGTTGGTCGCTCTGGCAGCAGCCGAGCAGCTCGGCGTCACCGAGGGTGCGCTGCGTCTGACGTCGGAGTACGCCAAGACCCGCGAGCAGTTCGGGCGTCCGATCGGCACCTTCCAGGCGGTGTCCCAGCGCCTGGCCGACGGCTTCATCGACGTGCTCGGCCAGCGTCTGACCCTGTGGCAGGCCGTGTGGCGTCTCCAGGTTGGTCTCCCGGCCGCCACCGAGGTGGCGACCGCGAAGCTCTGGGCCGCGGACGCCGGTCACCGCATCGCCCACACGACCGTGCACGTCCACGGGGGCGTGGGCATCGACCTCGACGGCGAGGCACACCGCTACTTCACCAGCGGCAAGCGCTTCGAGTTCCTCTACGGCGCAGCCACCGAGCAGGCGCTGGCGATCGGCCGCAGCTTCGCCTCCTGACGGCGCCCGAACAGGTGGTGCGGCAGGTCCGGATTGAATCCCGGCCTGCCGCACCTGTCTTTTCGTGCTCAGGGCAGGAGTGCAGCCGCCTGACCAGTGAGGCCGACGGCGAAGAAGCCCTCGTCCTGGTCGGTGTACCAGACCTGCTTGTTCGCGACGTCCCACGCGGGCTGGGACAGCGCTGCAGCGGCATCGGCACCGGGTTCGTTGAAGTAGCCGACCTCACGCGGGTGGGTGACGTCCGAGATGTCGAAGAGCCGCAGTCCCGACGCGATCATCGAGCAACCGGCGATCTTCGGGTTGTCGCGGGTCGGGACCGAGCAGTAGTGGCCGGTGTAGCTGTGGATGATCGTCAGCGCGTTGCGGTCCTTGGTGAGTGCGCCGCGGATCTCGGGATCATGGACCTCGAGGCGGATGTTGGAGACGACCTCAGGAGCGGTCGGGTCGGTGACATCGATGATGCGTGCGGCACCCACCGGGCTCGAGGGCATGTCGAACTTGGTGAAGTCGCCGAACAGGTCGCTGAACTCATCGACCTCCAGGACGTAGTCACGCCCGTTGCTGGTGAACGGTTCGGCCACCTGCGGGATCGATGACTCCTCCCAGTTGAGTCGCGACAGCGTGCGGATCTCGGGGTTCGCGCGACGGTCCTGGACGTCGGAGACGTCGAGGACGTCGAGACCGGCCCTGGTCAGGATTCCCTTCGTCCCACCCGGGCTGCCGATGTTGGCGACGTACATCGTGCGGCCGTCGTCGGAGAGCCGTAGCCCGTGATAGACGACGCCGGTCTTCGTCTTGAGGACCTTCGGACGGCTCGGGTCCGCCAGGTCAACAGCGGTGAGGGTGAAACCGGCCGCGCCTGCGGTCCAGAACGTCTTCCCGTCCGGGGCGAACCCGCTCTCATGGCCCATCACACCTGACAGGGTGGAGGAACGCAGCTTCGGCTTGCGGCAGTCCTGGCTCACGTCATAGACGTCGAGGATGCCGGGGGCGGTGGCGAGCGTGCCCATGACGGCGGCCAGGAGGCCGCGCTCCTGGTTGACGAGCAACGACTCGTGCGGCTGCAGCATCGCCGGAGTGATCAGGTTGGCGGTCCGGACCGGGTGCGCCGGATCGGTCATGTCGAGGACGACGACACCGAGCCCACCCCCGCCCGGTGTCAGCAGGCTCTGCAGGTTGAGCCCGACCATCAGCGCGGAGTCGTAATAGGCACAGGTCCGGCCAGTCACGTCGGTGTAGCGCTGCACCGTGTAGCCGCCGGAGCCGAGCACCGTCCGCGAGCCGTAGTGCCCGACCTGCACGGTGTTGCAGCGATAGCCCTGCTTCGCCCGCCCGGACGTGTAGTCGCCATTGGGCACGCGTCCCTGCTCGGCGGTCTCGGGAAGGTCGCCCGTCCCGCACGACGCCCTGGGTACGCCGGACAGGGAGAGGTCGGCCTCGGACGAACTCGCCGTGAATGCAGCCCCGACGATCAGCGTTCCCGCCGTCAGCGACGCGAGGAGCAGACGTCGCCCCGCTCTCGACGTACGACGGCCTGCATTGTGCGCGCGCATGCGATCCCCTCGGACACGAGGGCGACACCCCATGTGCTCGCCCTGTCGCGCCACCCTCCCACGGATTCCGGGAAGCCGTCGAGCACTCGTTTCCCGCCAGGTCGAGGGGTGACACCCTCAGCCGGTGTAGGGGATCTCCGTACGCCAGTCCGTCTCGTCCTGGTCGATCGCCTCCCGCAGCGCCCGCGCCACGTTGTCCGGGGCGAACGGCCCCTCCTTCTTGAGGAGACCGCGAACCGTCACCGACACCGCCCGGATGCCGTCGCCCTTCAAGGTGGCGTCGATGCTGTGCACGAGGTTCTGGACGGCGGCCTTCTGCACGCCCAGCGACGCGGCGCCGTGCCAGGGAGAGTCAGCAGCCATGCTCCCGGTGACCGTGATCCGCCCGCCCGATCCCATGAACGGTCGGGCCGCCTGGACGAGGGACAGGAGGGCGCCGACACCGAGTCGAACGTCCTCGAGCAGTTCGTCGGGAGTGAGGGTCAGCGGATTCTTCTCGCGGTACGCCGACGGGTTGAAGTGCACGACGTCGAAGTGCCCGACCTGCTCCCCCATCCGCGACACAGCGGCGCGCGTGGCAGCATCGTCCGTGAGATCGACGACCGCCGATCCACCAATTGCGCCGGCCGCTTCAACGTCTCCGCGCAACTGCGTGAGCACGTCCTCGTCGGCCCCGAGCAGACCGACAGAGCCACCCTCTGCGGCGTACAGGCGGGCGAGCGAACCGCTCACTCCAGGTCCGGCTCCGGCGATCAGCACGTTGCGACTCATGGGCCCAACCTAGCCCGGCCCCGGATCGCCCTGCGTCACATCCCTGCGATGCCACCGAGCTTCTCGACCGTGGCTCGGAACTCGGCGACCAGGTCCGCAACGACATCGGCGACCGGTCGCACCTCGTTCATCCGACCGACGATCTGACCGATCGGCATGGAGATCACGTCCGGATCGCCCGAGGCGTTGATCCGGTTGTGGGCGTCGGCGACCAGCAGGTTCTGCAAGGGCATCGGAAGGGGTGCCGGTGCACCGTCCTCGTCCCACGCCTGTGTCCACTTGGTCTTCAGCAGGCGAGCGGGCTTGCCGGTGTAGATCCGGGTGCGCACCGTGTCCGATGACGTTGCGCGCAGGAAGGCGGTCTCCCAGCCCTTGTTGGAGGCGAGGTTCCGATATTCCTCGGTGCCGAGCCAGATCGATCCCGTCCAGACACCCTGGGCTCCGAGCGCAAGGGAGGCCGCAATCTGACGGCCCGAACCGATGCCGCCGGCACCCAGCACGGGGACGTCGGGGCCGACTGCGTCGACGATGTCGGGAGTGAGCACCATGCTGGCGATCTCGCCGGTGTGTCCGCCGGCCTCATAGCCCTGGGCGATGATGATGTCGACGCCGTTGGCGACGTGACTCTGCGCGTGCTTCGGTGCACCGGCGAGGGCGGCGACCTTCAGGCCCGCTGCCTGGCATTCCGCGATGACGTCGTTGGGCGGCGTGCCGAGGGCGTTGGCGATGAGAACCGGCCGGTGCTGCAGCGCGACGTCCACGTGCGATCGCGCCATCGAGTGGAGCCAGCCGAGGACGCCCTCGCGGCCCTCCCCCTCCGGCAGCGGCGGGACGCCGAGCTTGAGGAGCGTCTCGTCGACGAACTTGCGGTGGTCGTCGGGGATGTACGCCGACAAGTCGGTCGAGGTGCCCTCGGTGGGCACCTTCATCGGCATGACGACGTCGACGCCGTACGGCTTGCCGTCGGTGTTCTCGTCCATCCACGTGAGGACCCGGTCCAGCTCGTCGGGGTCGTTGAAGCGGACGCAGCCCAGGACTCCGAGTCCGCCCGCCCGGGAGACTGCGGCGGCGACGTGTTCGGAAGGGGTGAAGGCGAAGATCGGGTAGTCGATCCCGAAGGTCTCGCAGAGGTTGGTGCGCATCAGGCGTCAGCTCCTTCGCGGGCAGCGAGCGCAAGTTCCTTGGCGCGCGGGTACTGCGCCTTGCCCGTGGCGTTGCGCGGGATCTCCGGAACGATCGTCAACGCACGCGGCAACTTGTAGCCCGACAGGTGCGCGCGCAGGAACGCACGCAACTCGTCCAGCTCGACGGTGTGCCCGGGGCGCTGCTCGACGACGGCGGCGACCGCCTGGCCGAACTTCTCGTCGGGCAGGCCGACCACCAGGACGTCGTACACGCCGGGGTGGGCCTTGATCGCCTGCTCCACCTCCTCCGGGTAGACCTTCTCGCCACCGGTGTTGATGCAGTTCGAGCCGCGGCCGAGCAGGGTGATCCGGTTGCCCTCCTCGATCCGCGCGTTGTCGCCGGGGATGGAGTAGCGGACGCCGTCGATCACGACGAAGGTCTTGGCGGACTTCTCGGGGTCCTTGTAGTAGCCCACCGGGACGTTGCCGGATCGCGCGGTGCGGCCGATCCTGCCGATGTCGGTGGCGGGGTCGAGCAGCTTGTCGTCGTCGCCGATGATCACCGTGGTCGGCGGGATCGAGATGACCGGTCCGTCGGTGGACAGGGCGCTCGCGTCCTGCAGGCCGGTGCCCTGGAAGCCCGTCTCCGACGAGCCGACGGAGTCGGTGAAGACCGCGTTGGGGAACGCCTTCATCCAGCGCTCCTTGACGGACTTGGAGAAGATCGCGGCGCTCGAGGCGATGGCGAACAGCGTCTGACCGCTGAACGGGCTGTCGGTCCCCTGGCTGGCCTCGTAGGCGTCGATGAGCGGGACGGCCATCGCATCACCCGTCATGAACATCATCTGGACGCCGTGCTGGTCGACGAGGCCCCAGGTGCGGACCGGGTCGAACTTCGGCTCGAGGATGGTGATCTGCCCGGCGAAGAGGTGCATGAGCAGCGAGGCCTGCGCTCCGCCGTGCATCAGCGGGCTCAGTGGAAGCGTGATCAGGCTGTCCTGCAGGGCCTTCTTGGACTGGTCGAACTCCTCGAGCGGCTCGGAGGTCATGAAGTCGATGCCGCCGCCGAGCACCCGCCAGAAGTCCTCGTGACGCCACATGACGCCCTTCGGGAACCCGGTGGTGCCGCCGGTGTAGATGATGTGGATGTCGTCGGGGCTGCGCTCCCCGAAGTCGCGTACGTCGGACTGGCCGGCGAGCGCGTCCGCCAGCGTCACGCCACCGAAGGGCGTCAGGTCGCTCGCGTCGTCCGGCTCCAACGGGTTCGGGACCGCGATGATCGTCTTCATCGGCGCGACCTTGGGCGTCACCTCGGCCACGAGGTCGGCGTACACCCGGTCATGGACGAGGCCGACGAGGTCGGCGTTGTCGAAGAGGTATTCCAACTCCCCGGCGACGTAGCGGTAGTTGACGTTGATGGCGACGGCGCGCACCTTGAGGATCGCGATCAGGGCGATCACGTGCTCGATGCTGTTCTTGGCGTAGAGGCCGACATGATCGCCGACTCCGATCCCCTGTGCCTGCAGGTAGTGCGCCAGCTTGTTGGACTCGGACTCCAGCTTCGCGAAGGAGATGACCTCGTCCCCGACCTGCACGGCAGGCTTCTCGGGGACGGCGTCGACGGCGTGTTCGAAGAGATCGGCGATGTTCAAGGCCACGACGCGAGACTAGAACACGTTTCACTTTTTCGCTAGCGTGGTTCACATGTCCGGCACACAGACTCCTGAACGCACGACTCCCGACTGCCTCGTCGAGCAGGACGGCCACAAGCTGATCGTCACCATGAACCGCCCGGAACGGCGCAATGCGCTGTCGTCGGCGATGTTGCGGATCATGGAGGACGCCTGGGATCGGGTGAACTCCGATCCCGAGATCCGGGTCTGCATCCTGACCGGCGCGGGCGGCTACTTCTGCGCGGGCATGGATCTCAAGCAGGCCGACGAGAAGCCGCCGTCGGACAGCTTCGAGGACGGCAGCTATGACCCGACCGTGATCAAGGGCCTGCTGAAGGGCTTCCGGCTCACCAAGCCCCTGATCGCTGCGGTCGAGGGGCCAGCGATCGCCGGTGGCACCGAGATCCTGCAGGGAACCGACATCCGGGTTGCCGGCGAGTCCGCCAAGTTCGGCGTCGCCGAGGCACGTTGGTCGCTCTACCCGATGGGTGGCTCCGCGGTCCGACTCCCCCGGCAGATCCCCTACACGGTGGCCGCTGAACTCCTGCTCACCGGCCGCACCCTGCTTGCCCCGGAGGCCAAGGAACTCGGCCTGATCGGCCATGTCGTCCCCGACGGGGCCGCGCTCGCCAAGGCCCACGAGATCGCCGACATGATCGCCGCCAACGGCCCCCTCGCGGTCCAGGCCATCCTCAAGACCATGCGTGACTCCGAGGGCAAGCACGAGGAGGAGTGCTGGGCTGACGACGCCAAGGTCGGCGCTGCCGTGTTCTCCTCCGATGACGCCAAGGAAGGCCCGCGGGCGTTCCTTGAGAAGCGGGCACCGCAGTTCCAGGGACGTTGACCCGACCGATCAGCGATCCACCGAGGCGAGGTGCTGGTCGAGCCAGGTCGGGAACTCCGTCAGGCCGGCCAGCACCACGTCGGTGCCAGCGTCCCTGAGCTCGTCCTCCGTGCATCCACCGGTGAGCACCGAGACGCTCGTGACGCCGGCTGCCAGTGCACCCTCGACGTCGTGCACGTGGTCGCCGACGTAGATCGAGGCGCCCTCACGTCGCAGCGCGTCAGCCTTGCCGACGCCCCACACCCAGCCCTCGAGCAGGTCGATGTCGAGACCGGTGTGGTCCACGTGGAGCTGGGCATTGGCAGCGAACTTGCCGGTGACCACGACGACTCGACCGCCATGGCGTCGTACCGCAGCGATCGCGTCATGTGCTCCGGGCAACACCGGGACGTTGGTGATCGCATGGTGGGGATAGAGCTCCCGGAACCGGTCCCCCGCCGCTGGGATCGCGTCGACGTCGAGGTAGGGCGCGAGCAGCAGGTCCAGCGGTGGGCCGAGTTTCCTCGTCATCTCGTCCACAGGAAAGGCCATGCCGAGCTCCCGACCGAGCTCCGTGAGCACGTCTCGGAACCCGGGCACGGTGTCGATGAGGGTCAGGTCGAGATCGAACCCGACGACGAGATCCGTCATGACCGCACGCTATCCGTTGCGACCGGTCTCAGCCGAACGTGGCGACCCCGCGGGTTGAGGCGCCGCATCCTGGGGAGGATGCCGGAGTGTCGTCACTGATCTTCCTGTTCGTCGTCCTGGCCTTCGGCGCCGCCGTCGGTGTCATCGCACTCGTCGTGGTGTCGATCTCACGCACACAGAGGGCGGCGGAGCAGCGCCGGCAACAACTGGTCGGACTCGCCAACGAACGAGAGTGGGGATTCCGCCCGCAGGACCCCTCCCTCGTCGACCGGTTTGCGGGACCCCCGTTCGAACGGGGACGCTCCCGGCAGGCAACGAACGTGATCGTCGGCCAGTACGACGGCCGACCCTTCACCGCCTTCGACTACGCCTACACGACCGGCTCCGGGGACAGCACCCAACGCCACACGTGTTCGGTGGTCGCACTGAACCTGGGCGTGTCCGCGCCCGATCTCTCCATCGGACCGACCACCATGATGCGTCGGTGGGTCGACGCCATCACCGGCAACGACATCCTGATCGGTGATCCCGAGTTCGACGACTTCTTCACCGTCCACTCGCCTTCGCCCGAGTTCGCCGCCGACGTCCTGCTCTCCGACGTCCGCGACGTGATGCGCCACCACGCCGGCGTCGCCTGGCGCATCACCGGTGACTCGCTCCTCGTCATCCGCGACGGACACCACGGGCCGGGGGAGGTCGAGGCGAAGCTGCGCATGATGGACGCCCTGCTCGACCGCGTGCCTGCCCGGGTCTGGGACCGGCTGCGCGGCGAGGCACCCCGCTGACGGCGTACCCGGGTGCGTTCGGTCAGCCGATCGAGCGGCCACCCGTCCAGAACTGGGCCCGCAGCGCCTTCTTGTCGGGCTTGCCGAGCGCGGTGAGCGGCAGGGCGTCGACCGCGATGACGTCCTTGGGCGACTGCACCGAGCCCTTGCGTTCCTTGACGGCGTCCTTGATCTCCGCGACCACCTCGTCGGTCAGCTCGTGGCCCTCGCGGAGGACGACGACGGCGGTCACGGCCTCACCGAACTTCTCGTGCGGCGTGCCGATGACGCCGACCTGGGCGATGGCCGGGTGCTCGGCGATGACGTCCTCGACCTCCCGCGGGAAGACGTTGAAGCCCCCGGTGACG
>JASLDK010000139.1 GCA_030145945.1 Nocardioides sp. | reverse complement strand
CCCTCGACCTCGGCGCCGGTGCGGCGGGTGGCGATCGCGGCGTCGTAGCGCCCCACCATCCGGCGGGCCAGCTCCTGCTCGGCCCTGCGGATGGAGCGGCCGGCCTCGCCCTCGAGCTCGACGGGGATGTCGGCAACCCGGCGGGCAGGGATGTCGGCTGCGACGTCGATCTTGCGACGGCGCGCGATGCCCTGCTCGATGACCGCACGGCGGGCGGCGGGATAGAAGCCCGGGTCGGCCGGGGTGAGCCCCGACTCCTCCAGCGCCTCCATCAGCTCGCCCTGCGGCACGATCTCGTCGATCCAGCCGAGGAACTGCCAGATCGCCCGGAAGTCCTCGATGTCGTTGATCAGTGGGGTCCCGGTGAGTGCCATCATCAGCGGTCGCGCGATGCGCGAGCGGATCCGGGACGCGATCTCGAGGACATTCTGGGAGCGCTGGGACGTCTTGTTCTTGATGTAGTGCGCCTCGTCGACGATCATCCCGCGGAAGCCGTGGGAGCCGAGCCAGTCGACGTGGCGGTCGAGGATCTCGTAGTTGACGACGAACACGTCGGCGAAGCCGTCGGCGTCGGCGCCGTCACCGTGCAACACGGTGGCGCGGCGGTTGGGGGTCCAGATCTCGACCTCGCGCGCCCAGTTGGTCTTGACCACGTTGGGGACGACGGCGAGCAGCGGGAAGGCACCGGCCGCCTCGGCGGCGAGCAGCGCCTGGGCGGTCTTGCCGAGGCCGGGCTCGTCGGCGAGCAGATAGGTGCGGTGCCCCTCGGCGGCGGAGGCGATCAGCTGGGCCTGGTGCGCCATCAGCTCACGCCCGACCGGGGCGTGCCTGCCGGTCAGGGCCGTCAACTGGTCGGCGTCGGGCAGCGGCATGCAGGCCGGGGCGTCAGGCGCGGCGCGTTCGAACGAGCGGAACAGTGGTTCCAGCAACTCCCAGCCGGCGAGCCGGCGGGGCGGCACCTTGACCCGGGCGTGCGCGAAGTCGGGCGCCAGGAACGGGTGCGAGAGCTGGTAGGACTGCACGGAGACGGGTACGACTCGCCGCTCGGCCAACGCCGCGGTCTCCGGGTCCACCGCGACCGGGATGACCTCCGGCTCGGGCTCGTCGACGCCGGCCTTGCGCAGCAGTTCACGCCGCATCGTCCTGGCGAGCTCGGACATCTCCGCGTTCTCGTCGAGCAGCGTGAACAGCGTGCTGTCGCGAGCGGCCGTCTGGGCGAGGATCGTCGCGATCCCGTCGAGACGCTTGAGCTCCTCGCCGCGGCGCCCCTCGTTGAGATCGGGGTCGTTCCTGACCCGGGCACGCTCCTCGCGTGCCAGCAGTGCGACGACCTGGAAGCGCGCGCGCACCTCCGGCATCGCCGAGCGCCGCGCGACGGCCGCCTCGACCTCGCGCACGGCGCGGGCGAGCTGCGGGATGATGCCTTCCTCATTGCGACGCGTGCGCGCCGCCTGCGAGCCACGACGCTGCTGCGTCGCTCCCCGCTGGCCTCCTCGAGCCACAGGTGTCCTTCCGATGTGGAGCCGGACAGGCCGACTCCGCAGGGTTCGTCGGCGGCTCGCGCTGCTGCGGGAGGGCGCCGATCGGATGATCCGTCACCGGGCCCGTCGAGGGACGACGACACGCGGTGGTCTCCCCAGACTAGCGCACCCCGCGGTCGGACCGTCTCAGACCAGGGCCAACGGAACGCGGCCGCTGTAGGCCGCCAGCCGGGTCAGTGCGTCGGCGTCGGCTTCAGGCGTCACCTCGTCGGCGAAGGCACGACCGCGGGCGCCGGGGACGAGACGCTCGGCCAGGGTGGCGACGTACGCGACGAGGTCGTCGCTGACCGTGATCGACGCGCCCGTGGCCTGCGCGTAGTCCCAGGCGTGCAGCAGCAGCTCGACCGGGACGATGCCGGCCAGGACCGGGGCGGGGGCCTCGCCGAACGGACTCATCGCCGTGCCGTCGAGGCCGCGGCGCCGCCAGGCCTCGATCACGTCGGCGGCGAGGGTCGCGACGACGTCCTCGAGACGGTCGAGGTCGGTGGCGGGCAGCCCCAGCTCGGCCCCGGCCATCGTGCCGAACGACACCAGCGAGTCGAGCAGGTGCTCGCTCAGCTCGGCGACGGTGAATTCCGAGCACGGGGTCGGACGTGTCGCGTCGGCGGCACCGATCTGGCGCAACACCTCCTGCAGGACGGCGAGCGCGGCTTCGCCGGCGACGATCTCGTCGATCGGGTCGGGCGCGGCGGCCCAGGCGTCGGGGCCCGCGTCGCCCTTGGCGGCGGCGACCTCGAGCCGGCCCAGGAAGTGGTCCCAACCCTCCGCGTGGCTGGCCTCCTGCTCGGGCGAGAGGCCCTCGTGGACGAGGGTCACGCTGGCGCCTCCGACGGCCGGCGCGACGGTGATGGTCACCGTGCTGCGCACGTCGCCGCCGTCGGGTTCGTGCGCCCAGCCCCAGCCGAGGACGACGCGTCGCCCGGGATCGACCTCCTCGACGATGCCCCCGGCGACATGGCCCGGCGTGACGGTCCACCGCCAGTCACCGCCGGCGCGCAGGTCGATCCGTGCGGTGACGGCCTGCCAGCGGCGCAGCCGCTCGGGCTGGGTGACGAGCGCGAACGCCTCCTCCGGTGAGACGGGCAGGGTGACGGTCCTGGTGTAGGTCATGACTTCTCCTCGTGGGCGGTGTGGCGGCGGAGCTCGTGCGCGTCGGCGACGAGCTGGTCGAGCTCAGCGGTCCAGAACCGGTCGATCTCGGCCTGCAGCCGGCGCAGGCCGTCGGGGACGATGCGGTAGATCCGCTGCCGGCCGGACTGCGTCGCGCTCACCAGTCCGGCGTCGGCGAGCACCAGCAGGTGCTGGCTGATCGCGGACCGGGTGACCGGGAACTGGTGGGCGAGCTCGCTGACACTCATCGGACCGGCCGCGAGCAGCTGGAGCAGGCGGCGCCGGGTGGGCTCCGCCGCGGCACTGAACGGGTCGGTCACGGCTAAAACGTTAGCTGTCACTAATGCGTTAGTCAATACTCACGCATTGCCACGAGAACTCGTTCCAGAGTCCCCCGTGGGTACCTACGCAGTCACCGGCTCGGCCTCCGGCATGGGCGCGGCCGTCGTCGAACAGCTCGTCGCCGCCGGCCACCGGGTCATCGGCGTCGACATCAAGCGGGCCGACGTCACCGCCGACCTGTCCACCTCGGACGGTCGCCGAGCGGCGGCCGCGGCCGTGCTCGACCGGGCGGACGGCGTACTGGACGGTGCCGTCATGGCCGCCGGACTCGGACCCGCACCCGGCAAGGACCGCGCCCGGCTGATCGCCGAGGTCAACTGTCGCGGCACCGTCGACCTGCTCGAGGCCTGGCAACCGGCGCTGGCCGCCGCCGACCGGGCGAAGGTCGTGGTGTTCGCGAGCAACTCGACCACGACGGTCCCCCTCGTCCCGAAGCGCGCGATCCGCGCCCTGCTCGCCGGCGACGTCGACCGGGCGGTGCGGACACTGGGACTGCTCGGCAAGGCCGCACCGACCTTCGCCTACGCCGCCAGCAAGATCGCCGTCAGCCAGTGGATGAAGGAGTTCCGGGCCTCCCGAGTCCGAGCTTGACGGGCAGTTCCTGCACTTGTCGGGTGTTGCAACGCCCGACAAGTGCAGGAATCCCCGGTCGACCGGGGATTCCTGCACCTGCCATCTGAAACGAGTTGCGCAACTAGTTGCATAGCAGTCCCATCGCGGGCATGCTGGGGCCATGGCCCTCGAGCACGCGATCCTCGTGTCGCTGTCCGAACGCGCCGCATCCGGTTCCGACCTGGTGCGGCGCTTCGACGCGTCGATCGGTTTCTTCTGGTCCGCGACCCACCAGCAGATCTATCGGGTCCTCGGCAGGATGGAGGGCGACGGCTGGATCTCCTCGGAGTCCGTCGCCCAGTCCGATCGCCCGACCAAGAAGATCTACAGCGTCACCGACGCCGGGCGCGCCGAGCTGACCCGCTGGATCGCCGAGCCGACCACACCCGACGCGATGCGCAGCAGCGTGAGCGTCAAGATGCGCGGGGCGTCGTACGGCGATCGCGAGCTGTTGCTCGACGACCTGCGTCGCCAGCTCGACGAGCACACCAAGCGGCACTCGCTCTACGAGTTCCTCGCCACCCGCGACTTCGCTGATCCCGGCGCCCTCGACGACGCCGACCTCGACATCTACCTCGTGCTGCGCGGAGGCCTCCTGATGGAGGAGTTCTGGATCCGCTGGCTCAGTGAATACATCGACGCCCACACCAGCACCACTCACCACCGCACCAACCAGGAGTCACGATGACCGCCTATCCCCTGCTCACCACGCCCGCCACCGTCGGTGGCCTGGAACTCCAGTCCCGTGCGGTGATGGGCTCGATGCACACCGGTCTCGAGGACCGGCCCTGGCACATCGACGAGCTGGCGGCCTACTTCGCCGAGCGCGCTGCCGGCGGCGTCGGGCTGATCGTGACCGGCGGCTATGCGCCCAACGTGCGCGGCTGGCTGCTGCCGTTCGGCTCGCAGATGACGACCCGGATGAACGCCCACCGCCACCAGCGGGTGACCGATGCCGTGCACGAGAACGGCGGGAGGATCGCGCTGCAGATCCTGCACGCCGGCCGCTACGGCTACACGCCGTTCAGCGTCTCGGCGAGCGCGACCAAGTCGCCGATCACGCCCTTCAAGGCCTCCGCGTTGTCCACGAAGGCCGTCGAGCGGACCATCGACGACTTCGTCGCCTCGGCCAAGCTCGCGAAGAAGGCGGGCTACGACGGCATCGAGATCATGGGCTCCGAGGGCTACCTGATCAACCAGTTCCTCGCCGCACGGACCAACCGTCGTACCGACAGGTGGGGCGGGTCCGCCGAGGCCCGGATGCGCTTCCCCGTCGAGATCGTGCGCCGGATCCGGCAAGAACTCCCCGACTTCTTCGTGATGTACCGGATGTCGCTGCTCGACCTCGTCCCCGACGGCCAGACCTGGGCCGAGACCGTCGACCTCGCCCGCCAGATCGAGGCGGCCGGCGCGAGCGTCATCAACACCGGCATCGGCTGGCACGAGGCACGCGTCCCCACCATCGTCACGAGCGTCCCGCGCGGCGCCTGGGTCGACAGCACCCTGCGTCTCAAGGGCGAGGTGTCGATCCCCGTCTGCGCGAGCAACCGGATCAACACCCCCGACGTCGCGGAGTCCGTGCTGGAGCAGGGCATCGACCTGGTCTCGATGGCCCGCCCCTTCCTCGCCGACCCCCACCTCGTCGCCAAGGCACGCGAGGGTCGCGCCGACGAGATCAACACCTGCATCGGCTGCAACCAGGCCTGCCTCGACCACACGTTCAGCAACAAGCGCGCCTCCTGCCTGGTCAACCCGCGCGCCTGCCACGAGACCTCGTTGGTGCTCAGCCCGACCCGACGCGCCCAGCGGGTCGCCGTCGTCGGCGGCGGTCCTGCCGGACTCGCCACCGCCGTCAGCGCCGCCGAGCGCGGTCACGACGTCACCCTCTTCGAGGCCTCCGACGAGTTGGGCGGCCAGTTCCGGCTCGCCATGCAGATCCCCGGCAAGGAGGAGTTCGCCGAGACGCTGCGCTACTACCGCCGCCGGATGGAGGTTCTCGGCGTCAACGTCAAGCTCGCCACCCGCGCCACCCCCGACCTGCTCGAGGGTTACGACGACGTGGTCGTCGCCACCGGCGTCGCACCGCGCACCCCCGCCATCCCCGGCGTCGACCACGCGAAGGTCGTCTCGTACGCCGACGCGATCACCGGGATCTCCACGGGCTCGCTCGACCTGGGCCCGAAGGTGGCCGTCGTCGGCGCGGGCGGCATCGGCTTCGACGTCGCCGAGCTCCTGACCCACACGCCGGAGACGTTGGAGGAGTGGAAGTCGCACTGGGGCGTCGCCGACCCGGCCGTGATCCGCGGCGGCGTCACGGACAAGACTCCGCGCACGCCAGCCCGCGAGGTCTGGATGGTGCAGCGCAAGGAGTCCGCGCAGGGCAAGGGCCTCGGCAAGACGTCCGGCTGGGTGCACCGGGCCGTCGTCAAGGACCTCGGTGTGTGCCAGATCAGCGGGGCGTCGTACGACCTGATCGACGACGCCGGCCTGCACCTCACCGTCGACGGAACGACGCAGGTGCTCGACGTCGACCATGTCGTCCTGTGCGCCGGACAGGAGTCCGTGCGCAGCCTGTACGACGACCTCAGTGCGTCGAGCTTCGCCGGACGCGTGCACCTGATCGGTGGCGCCGACCTGGCCGCCGAGCTCGACGCCAAGCGTGCGATCAAGCAGGGCACCGAGCTGGCGGCAGCGCTGTGAGCGCCTTCCGGGCAGCCGTCGAGGCGCGCGACGTCCCCGCCATGCAGGCCTGCCTGCACCCCGACGTCGTGTTCCGCAGCCCGGTCGCCCACAAGCCCTATCCGGGCAAGGCGATCACCGGCGCGATCCTGGCGAACGTGATCGAGGTGTTCCAGGACTTCCGCTATGTGCGCGAGCTCGGGGACGCCGACGGCCACGCGCTCGTCTTCGAGGCCAAGGTCGAGGGACTCGAACTCACCGGATGTGACTTCCTGACCGTCGACGACGACGGCCTGGTCACCGACTTCATGGTCATGGTCCGCCCACTCAGGGCCGCGCAGGCGCTCGCGGAACAGATGGGGGCACGTTTCGAGCGGATCGTCGAGCAGGCCCAGGCCGCGGCGGACGACGAGGACTGAGCCCCGCCGCCCGCCGGATCGTCACAGGCCCACTGTCACAACGCCGGGTTGTCGGCGTCGGTCGGGCTCACCTCGCCGCGCCACGCGCCGGTCTCGCCACCGCGGGTCTCGATGAACTGCTTGAAGCGTTCGAGATCGCCTTCGGTACGCCGGTCGACGATGTTCAACAGGTCGCCGGCCTTCTCGACCAGGCCCTCGGGTTCGAACTCCATCCGCAGCGTGACGCGGGTCGAACGACCGATCTCGTCCGGTGCGAAGGAGACGGTGCCGTCATTCTTGGCGCCATCGAGCGCGCGCCAGGTGATCCGCTCGTCGGGGGTCTGGTCGACGATCTCGGCGTCCCACTCCCGGCGTACGCCGGCGATCTCGGCGCGCCAGTGCAAGTGGGTGTCGTCGAGCTGACGCACCTCCTCCACGCCCTCCATGAAGCGAGGGAAGGTCTCGAACTGGGTCCACTGGTCGTAGGCCGTGCTGACCGGGACGTCAACGGTCAGGGTCTTCTCGATCGTGCTCATTGATCGTTCTCCTCTCTCGTTGGTTCAACGCGTGGTACCCGGCTCGCCGGAGAGGATTCGGGGGTCGTTGTCGTCGGCGCCCCGTAGGGTTCCCGCCATGGGGATCGAGTTCCGGGACTCCGGCAAGACCTATCCCGACGGCACCGTGGCCGTCACGGGCTTCTCGTGCGCCATCGCGTCGCACCGCACCCTCGCGCTGGTCGGCACCTCCGGTTCCGGCAAGACCACGTTGATGCGGATGATCAACCGGATGGTCGAGCCGACCACCGGCAGCGTGCTGATCGACGACCGCGACGTGCGCGAGCTCGACAAGGTCGCCCTGCGTCGCTCGATCGGCTACGTCCCGCAGGCAGGTGGGCTGCTCCCCCATCGGCGGGTGATCGACAACGTCGCCACCGTGCCGATGCTGACCGGTACGCCGAAGCGGGCCGCCCGTGCCGCGGCTGCCGAGCTTCTGGAGCGGGTCGGGCTCGATCCCGCGCTCGGTCGACGCTTTCCCGGGCAGTTGTCCGGCGGTCAGCAGCAGCGGGTCGCCGTGGCGCGTGCACTGGCGGCCGATCCCAACATCTTGTTGATGGACGAGCCGTTCGGCGCGGTCGACCCGATCGTGCGCCGCGGCCTGCAGGACCAGATGCTGCAGCTCCAGGCCGAGTTGGGCAAGACCATCGTGCTCGTCACCCATGACATCGATGAGGCGTTCCGCCTCGGCGACCAGGTGGTGATCCTGCGGACCGGCGGCATCGTCGCCCAGACCGGTACGCCGAGCGAGATCGTCGCCGCGCCGGCGGACGCGTTCGTCCGCGACTTCATCGGTGCCGACCGGGCGGAGCGTGCATTGCGGTGCGAGACGGTGAACGGCCGCGACGTGGTGGTCGACGGTGATGGTCGCCCGGTCGGGGTGATGAATCGCTCATGAACACCACCCCACTGTCTTCTTCTCCTCCGCTTCGCTCCCCCCAACAACACAGCGGGGACCACGGATGAGCTGGCTCGACGCGAACCGCGCCTACGTCCTCGACATGCTGATCCAGCATGTCCGGCTGTCCGCGCCCGCGATCGTCGCGAGCGTGCTGATCGCCGTGGCGCTCGGAGGGATCGCCTGGCGGTGGCCCAGGGCCGGGACGTTCGTGCTCGGGACGGCGAGCCTGCTCTACTCGATCCCCGCCCTCCCACTGCTGATCGTGGTTCCCGTGCTGCTGGGGATCCCACTGCGATCGGGCCTGACACTGATCGTGGCACTCGCCGTCTACGGCACCGCCCTGCTGGCCGGCACCGCGGCCGACGCCTTCCGTTCCGTCGATGCCCAGGTCCGCGAATCCGCCGTTGCCATGGGCTATTCGCGCACGAGCCTGTTCTGGAAGGTCGACCTTCCGCTCGCGGTGCCGGTGCTCCTCTCCGGCGTCCGGGTGATCACCGTCAGCACCGTCAGCCTGGTCACGATCGGCGCTCTCGTGGGCATCCCGAGCCTCGGCAACCTCCTCACTGACGGCTTCCAGCGCGACATCCGTGCCGAGATCGTCACGGGCGTGGTCGCCACGATGCTGCTGGCCCTGGTCCTCGACGGCGTCCTGGTCCTCCTCGGCCGGGTCCTCACGCCCTGGCAGGTCACCCGTGCCACGGGGGACCCCGCATGAACCTCTTCGCGGACGCGCTCGCCTGGATCACCGACGGCTCCCACTGGGGCGGCGCCACCGGCATCGACCACCGGATCCTGCAGCACCTGGCGGTCACCTTCGCCTCCGTCCTGATCTCCGCCGTCGTCGCGATCCCGCTCGGCGTCCTGATCGGCCACACCGGCCGCGGTCGGCTCGTGGTCGTCGCGCTCGCCGGCGCCGTCCGCGCGGTGCCGACCCTCGGCCTGCTCACCCTGCTCGGCCTGTGGCTCGGCATCGGGCTGCAGGCACCCCTGCTGGCGCTCGTCGCGCTCGGGTTCCCCTCCCTCCTGGCGGGCGCCTATGCCGGCATCGAGGCTGCCGACCGTGGGGCCGTCGACGCCGCCAGGGCGATCGGGATGAGCGAGTGGCAGATCGTCACCCGGGTGGAGATCCCCCTCGGCGCCGACGTCATCCTCGGCGGCATCCGCGCAGCAACTCTCCAGGTCGTCGCCACGGCCACCCTGGCGGCGTACATCTCCGACACGGGGTTGGGCCGCTATCTCTTCGCCGGCCTCAAGACTCGCGACTACACCCAGATGCTCGCCGGCGCGCTCCTCGTGGCCGTGCTGGCGCTCCTGCTCGACCTCACCATGGCCGGCCTCCAGCGGGCCAGCCGACCCTCCACCCGAAAGGTTCCTTCATGATGCGCTCCCGGTTCCGCACCACTGCCCTGGCCCTGGTCACCGCAACCACCCTGGCTCTCACCGCCTGCGGTGGCGGTGGTGACTCCGACCCGCTGAGCAGCGGCGGCGGCAAGGGCCACAGCGACACGATCGTGATCGGCTCACAGGGCTAC
>JASLDK010000001.1 GCA_030145945.1 Nocardioides sp. | reverse complement strand
TCGGATCGTCGGTAGACTATCGTCCACTTGTGCAGGCCGAAGCAGCCGAAGTGGGGTGCGCGGCTAGCGGTCGCGGTGAGCTGCCGATGGATCGACTCGATGACCGGCAGCTGTGAGGCGACGTACTCCTCCGTCACGCCGACGCCACCGGGAGCGGGGCCGTAGCCCTTGAGTCCCGCATAGGGATCGGCTTCCTCGAGAATGACCCCGAAGCCCGGATGCCAGCGGCGCAACTGCGCCGGCCGGTAGGAGTAGTAGGTGAACAGGAAGTCGAAGACCGGGTGCTTCTCGCGGGCTTCGCGGCGTGCGAGGTGCGGGGTGACGTAGCGGTCGATGCGCGCGGTGTGGTCAACCGCTCGCCGACGCCACGCTTGCGCATTCACGAGGGGTCAGACTAGGTCGATAGGCTCGGCAGGTGCGCATCGTCAGATTCACCACGGGAGACGAACCCGCCTACGGCGTCCTGACGGGCGACCTCGACGACTACGGGCAGCCGGGCGAGGACGCCGTGATCGTCGGACTGGCCGGAGATCCGTTGTACGTCGGCATCAAGCTGCTCGAGCAGCAGCACCGTCTCGACGACGTACGCCTGCTCGCGCCAATCCTGCCGCGCAGCAAGGTGGTCGCGATCGGCAAGAACTACGCGGCCCACGCCGCGGAGATGGGCGGCGACGTCCCGTCCGAGCCCCTGATGTTCATCAAGCCCAACACGTCGGTGATCGGGCCCAACGACACGATCCTCCATCCGCGGCAGAGCGAGGAGGTGCACTACGAGGGCGAGCTCGCCGTCGTGATCGGCCGGATCTGCCGTGATGTTCCTGCCGAGCAGGCCACCGACGTGATCCACGGCTACACGATCGCCAACGACGTCACCGCCCGCGACCTGCAACGCAAGGACGTCCAGTTCACCCGCGCCAAGGGCTTCGACACGTTCTGCCCGCTGGGACCGTGGATCGAGACCGATCTCGACCCCCACGACTTCACCGAGGGCCGCCGGGTCCAGACCTTCCTCAACGGCGACGTGGTCCAGGACGGTACGACGGCCGACATGGTCTTCGACATCCCCGCCCTGATCGCCCACGTGTCCAGCGTGATGACGTTGCTGCCGGGTGACGTCATCCTCACCGGCACCCCCGAGGGTGTCGGCCCCCTGCAGGTCGGCGACGAGGTGGAGGTCTCGATCGACGGTCTCGGAACACTCACGAACAAGGTGGAAGCACGAGCATGAGCAGCACGATCAACACCCCCGTCCGGGTTCGGATGGCGCCTTCGCCGACGGGCAGCCCCCACGTCGGCCTGGTCCGCACCGCGCTGTTCAACTGGGCATTCGCACGTCACCACGGCGGCACGTTCGTGTTCCGGATCGAGGACACCGACAAGGAGCGCAGCACCGACGAGTCGCTCAACTCGATCATCGACCTGATGCGCTGGCTGGGCCTCGACTGGGACGAAGGCCCTGAGGTCGGCGGGCCACACGCGCCCTACAAGCAGAGCGAGCGCAGCGACCTCTACGTCGACGCCCTCGCCAAGCTCAAGGACAGCAGCTTCACCTACGACTGCTACTGCACGACCGAGGAGGCTGCCGCGCGCCGCAAGGCCGCCGGCTCCAAGGTCCAGGGGTACGACGGCTTCTGCCGCGAACTGTCCGAGGAGCAGCGCGCGGCGTTCGTCGCCGACGGCCGTCAGCCGATCGTGCGTTTCCGGATGCCCGACGGCTCGATCACCTGGAACGACCTGGTGCGAGGAGAGGTCAGCTTCGAGACCGAGTTCGTCCCGGACTTCGCCCTCTGCCGGGCCAACGGTGACCCGCTCTACACGCTGGTCAACCCCGTGGACGACGCGCTGATGGAGATCACCCACGTGTTGCGTGGCGAGGACCTCCTGTCGAGCACGCCCCGTCAGATCGCCCTCTACGAGGCGCTGAAGGAGGTCGGGATCGCGAAGGCGACGCCCGAGTTCGGCCACCTTCCCTACGTGATGGGCGAGGGCAACAAGAAGCTCTCCAAGCGCGACCCCGAGGCCCACGCGCTGGCCTACCGCGACAACGGCTACCTGCCCGAGGGACTGCTCAACTACCTCGCCCTGCTGGGCTGGTCGATCGCCGCTGACCGCGACATCTTCAGCCTCGAGGAGATGGTCGAGGCCTTCGACATCGGCGACGTGGTCGCCAACCCGGCCCGCTTCGACCTCAAGAAGTGCGACGCGATCAACGCCGCGCACATGCGGCAGCTGCCGCTCGACGAGATCACCCACCGGGTGCTGCCCTTCCTCAAGGCCGACGGTGTCGTCAGCGACCCGGTCAATGACTCCGACGCCCAACTGCTCGAGCTGGCCATGCCGCTGATCTCCGAGCGCATCAACAAGCTCAGCGAGGCGAGCGCACTGCTGGCCTTCCTGTTCGTCGACGAGGAGGCTTTCGAGGTCGACCCCGAGGATGCCGCGAAGCAGATCGGGGAGGCGGGGATCCCCGTCGTGCAGGCGGCGTACGACGCCGTCGCAGCACTCTCCACGTGGTCGACCGACGCGATCCAGACTGCCCTGCAGGAGGCGTTGGTCGACGGTCTCGGTCTCAAGCCGCGCAACGCGTTCGGCCCGGTGCGTGTGGCGGTGACGGGCAAGCGGATCTCCCCGCCCCTGTTCGAATCGATGGAGTTGCTCGGCCGTGAGCGCAGCCTCGCGAGGTTGCAGCGTGCCCTTGGCTGAGCAGGCGTCCAACGCTTCGGCGGGCTTGCGGTACGACGAACTCCACCGCCGTGCGGCAGCTGGCGGTTGGCGTGTGGCGGTGGGGATCCCCCTGCTGGTGCTGGGATTCCTGGTCGGGCAGGCCGTGATGGGCCTGGTCGTGTCGGCCGCACTGATGGCAGGCGGTGTCTCGTCCGACGAGCTGCGCGACAGGTTGTCGGGCGACATCACCACACCGTCGTACCTCGCACTCGTCAATCTCGGCTGGGCGATCGCCATCCCGATCGTCTTCGTGGTGGCGTGGTGCGTTCACCGACAGACGCCCGGCTGGGTGACCTCGGTGGTCGGAAGGTTCCGCTGGCGCTGGTTCCTGGTCTGCCTCGCCGCGGCTGTCGTCGCCTTGGGTCTCACCTTGGCGGCCTCCAGCGTCCTGCCCGACCAGGGCTCCGGAACGACCAGCATGGCTGGCGGGCTGAACCCATGGACCTCGACGGTGCGCGACTTCCTGCTCGTGATCCTGCTCCTCACGCCGCTGCAGGCGGCGGGGGAGGAGTACGTCTTCCGCGGCTACCTGGCCCAAGGTTTCGGGGGCGTGGCTGCCCGCTTCGGCGGGCGTGTGAGTGCGACGGTGGCGGTCGTCGTACCGGCTCTGCTGTTCGCCCTCGCCCACGGCATCGGCCAGGACGTGCCGATCTTCTTCGACCGGTTCGCCTTCGGGCTGGTGGCCGGAGTTCTCGTCATCCTCACCGGCGGGCTGGAAGCCGGCATCGCCATGCACGTGCTCAACAACTTCCTGGCCTTCGGGATGGCGCTCGCGTTCGGCGACATGACCGAGGCGCTGCACGCGACCGACGGCACGTGGTGGGCGGTTCCGGTCACCTTGGTGCAGTCGCTGTCCTACCTCGGGCTGACGGTTCTGGCTGCCAGGAGAATGGGTATCGCGACCCGCACCGGCCAGGGTGCAGGCGGGGCCATTTTGGCGTCGCGCGGAGCGCCTGTGTAAGGTTTGTTGTCGTTCAGGTCGACTCTGCGAGCCGGCTGACAACAGTGGTCTATGGTGTAATTGGCAGCACTAGGGATTCTGATTCCCTCAGTCTAGGTTCGAGTCCTAGTAGACCAGCCAAGCAGCGAACCGAAGCCGGGCAGATGCCCGGCTTCACTGCTTTTTCGGCGGTTCCACGGTGTTCTGGCAGACGGTCTGGCCGAGTGCGCGGCCCGATTTGCTGGCGGCGTCGGCGATCCCCTAGAGTAATCCTCGTTGTCAGGGCCTCGGCCCGGACAAGTTGCCCCCGTCGTCTAGCGGCCTAGGACGTCGCCCTCTCACGGCGGTAACGCCGGTTCAAATCCGGTCGGGGGTACA
>JASLDK010000101.1 GCA_030145945.1 Nocardioides sp. | reverse complement strand
TCGGCGCGGTGGGCGCGGCACCCGGCCACCGCGGCAGCCTCACCGCACTGGTCTATCGCGACACCAACGCCAACGGCAGTCAGGACGCCGGGGAGACGGCCGTTTCCGGCGTACCCCTGACCTGTTCGGGCACTGCGGAATCGGTCTCCGACGGGTGTACCGGAACGACCGGCGCCGATGGCCGGATCACCTTCACCAACCTGCCTGACGGCGTCTATCGGATCGCTGCGCCGAATGACGCAGCCCGTCACGCTGTCACGCCCACGGCTCGCTATGCCCGCGTCAGCCCGGCAGGCCCCGGCGCCGTCAAGATCGGCCTGTACGCCGCCACCGGCTCGATCCACGGAAGCATGGTCGAGGATGTGAACGGTGACGGGTCGCCCGGCGGCGACCCGGCACTGCCGGCGGATGCCGAGGCGACGGTGCGAGTGGTCGGACCCGCGCCGGCCAACGGGATCGACCTGACGCTGCCGGTGACCAACGGCACGTGGGACGTCACCGGACTGCCGGCCGGTGACTACACGATCACGCAGGCTGTCCACCCGAACGCCGGACGCACGGTCACGTCGGGTGCCTCCTCGCAGGTGTCGCTGGGGACCGGCTCCGCGACGGTGCCGCCAGCGGTCGTGGCGTTCCCCAACGGCGCCGCCCACGGCACGCTCTATTTCGACGCCGACAACGACTCCACGCGCGACCCCGACGAGCCCGGTGTGCCCGGAATCGAGGTGTGCATCCACACCTTCGACAACGAGGTCCCGCACTGTGTGACGACCGACAGCAATGGGGCCTGGGGTGTCGCCCGGGTCGCGGCGCTCCCGAACTATCCGCCGCCCATCGCGATGACCAATGCCGGGCCATGGTCCTTCCCCAGCGGAATCGCCAACGTCACTGTCGTTGCAGGGCAGGACTCCGCCACCGACGTGGCGGTGATCCGTGATCGCACCGTCCTGGCGCCCTTCCGTGCTCCGACCGACCTCGAGGCGGCGCCCGGCAACAAGGTCGTCGCTCTCACCTGGGCTGCGCCCGCCTCGATCGGTGAGCCCGCCCCCACGGGATATGAGATCCAGCGCGCGGCCTCGGCGAACGGGCCCTGGACCAACGTCACCAGTTCGGCGCCGGGCACGGTCTACGACGTCACCGGCCTCGCCAACGGCGTGACCGTCCACTTCCGGGTCCGAGCCGTCAACGCCAACGGCAACGGTCCGTGGAGTGCGGTGGTCGCCGCAGCGCCCAATGGTCCGGTCGGCCCGCCCGTCACGCCTCCCGGTGGGGGCGGCGGCGGATCCACAGGCGGGAGCGCGGCGATCCAACTGCCTGCAGCAGCGGGGAAGCCGCTCCTCAGGGCCAAGCCGCACCGCAAGGTCGTCGTCACCTGGACGGCGGTCGCCGGAGCTTCGTCGTACGTCGTCCAGGTGCGCTCCAAGCGCAACGGCCCGTGGCGTTCGGTGAGTGTCGCCGGGTTGCGAGCCGTGGTGCGCGGCAAGGCAGGGAAGAAGGTGTGGGTGCGGATCGCCGCGGTCAATGCCGCCGGTCAGGGGGCGTGGAGTCCCGTCGCGACCGTGGTCACGCGGAAATAGCCCGACCCGGAGATGCGATCAGGCCCCGGTTCTCGCGAACCGGGGCCTGATCGGCTTGGGGTGAGTAACGGGACTTGAACCCGCGACATCCGCGACCACAACGCGGCGCTCTACCAGCTGAGCTATACCCACCATCGACGCGACAGATCTCGCTGTCGAGTCGCGGATGATTCTAGGGGCATCGGCCCCCGAATCAGGAATCGGTATTGCCGATCGGCGTTCCGGGCCGACCAACAAGACGTCAGGACAGGCCCGTGATGGATCCGCCGTGCCGGGCCGCAGCCTCCTTGGCGACGTCCGTGTCCGGACCGGGGAGCGGGACGAAGACCGTGTCGCGGTAGTAGCGCAGCTCCTCGATGCTCTCCTGGATGTCAGCCAGAGCGCGGTGGTTGCCCCGCTTGGTCGGGGCGTTGTAGTAGGAGCGCGGGAACCAGCGCTTCGACAACTCCTTGATCGAGGAGACGTCCACGATCCGATAGTGCAGGAAGCCGTCGAGGACCGGCATGTCCCGGGCCACGAAACCCCGGTCGGTGGCGACCGAGTTGCCGGCCAGCGGCGGCCGGCTGTCGGCCGGGCAGTGCTCGCGCAGGTAGGCCATCACCTGTTCCTCGGCCTCCTGCAGCGTGACGCCGTTCTGGAGTTCGTCGAGGAGGCCCGAGGTGGCGTGCATGTTGCGGACGAACTCGATCATCTGGTCCAGCGCCTCGGCGGGCGGCTTGATGATGACGTCGACGCCCTCCCCGAGGACGTTGAGGTCGAAGTCGGTCACGAGCGCCGCGATCTCGACCAGCGCATCGGCGCCGAGGTCGAGTCCGGTCATCTCACAGTCGATCCAGACGAGTCGTTCGTTCACGACCGGCACCTTACGCCGTGTGGCGCGACCCACAGGGGCCGATGCCGATATCGGCAACGGTTCTCAGGAGCCGCTCAGCGCAGACCGTTAGCCTCGGCTCCGTGGAGACGGGACGTGCGCCGACGCCGGTGCTGGCATGGGCCGGGCTGTTCGCCCGGTTGGTGACCGGCGGCGTGTGGATCGTCGCAGGCGCCCTCAAGATCACCCAGATCGACGCCAGCATCAACGCGGTGCGCGCCTATGACCTGCTGCCGTCGTCGCTGGTCGAGCCCATCGGCATCGCCCTGCCCGCGGTCGAGATCGCCGTCGGTCTCGCCCTCGTCCTCGGCGTGCTGACCCGGGGCGCCGCCCTGATCTCGGCGTTGCTGTTCGTCGCCTTCATCATCGGCATCGCCTCGGTGTGGGCCCGCGGCATCGAGATCGACTGTGGCTGTTTCGGCGGTGGCGGTGCGAAGGCGAACGCCGCCTCGGCGTACCCCTGGGAGATCGCGCGCGATGCAGCCCTCCTGGCCGCTTCCCTGTTCATCGCGTGGGTACGCCGGACCCGACTGTCCCTGGATTCCCTGTTGTTCACCGCGGCTGACGCCCAACGCGACGCCGCCACCGAAGGAGCTGTGCACTGATGTCGAACTCGAAGGCCAACGCCCGCGCGGAGAAGGTCGCCGCCGAGCGCGCCGCCCAGGCCAAGCGCGAGGCCAGGCGGCGGTTGCTGACCATCGTCGGCGTCATCGCCGTGATGGCGGTGATCATCGGTGGATCGATCGGCTTCTCAGTGTGGAAGCGGGGCAAGGACCAGACCGCGATCGAGCAGGCGGTCGCTGCGGCCGCGTCGTACGGCGTGAAGATCGGGCCGGCCAGCGCCCAGCACAAGGTGATCATCTACGAGGACTTCATCTGCCCCTACTGCGGTCAGTTGGAGGCCTCCACGCGCGACGACCTCACCAAGCTCGCCGGTGAGGGCAAGGTGCAGGTCGAGTACCGCCCCTTCGACCTGCTCAGCGGCAACGTCGGCGACTACCCGATCCGCGCGGCCAGTGCGTTCTCGGTCGTGCTGGAGAAGTCCGGTCCCGAGGTCGCCAAGAAGTTCCACGACCTCCTCTACGAGAACCAGCCCGCCGAGGACAAGGGCGACTCCGTCACCAACGCTGACCTGCTCGCTCTCGCGGTGAAGGCGGGTGCCACGGAGTCTGATGTCGCGGACGGGATCACCAACGTCAGCAACAGGGACTGGGTCACCAAGGCGACCGCCGAGGCCGACAAGGCCAATGTGCACGGAACGCCCACTGTGCTGGTCGACGGACGCCTGCTCAACAACCCGATGACCGAACTGCTGCCCGCGATCAAGTGACGGCTCTAGGGTGGGCCCGTGCTGAGTGACTTCATCGCGGGCCTGCCCAAGGCCGAGCTCCACGTCCACCACGTCGGCTCGGCCTCGCCGCGGATCGTCTCGGAGCTGGCGGCCCGCCACCCGGGCACGGTGCCGTCAGATCCCGCACTGCTCAAGGACTTCTTCGCCTTCCGCGACTTCGCGCACTTCATCGAGGTCTACCTCACGGTCGTCGACCTGGTCCGCACACCCGAGGACGTCCGCTACCTCACCTACGAGGTCGCTCGCGAGCTCCACGAGGGACAGTCCGTCCGGTACGCCGAGCTCACCTGCACGCCGTACACCTCCGTCCTGCCGGACAGCCCCGACAGGGGCATGCCGATCGAGGCCTACACCGAGGCGATCGAGGACGCTCGGCTTGCAGCCGAGCGTGACTTCGGCCTGGTGCTGCGCTGGATCTACGACATCCCGGGTGAGTCGGGCATCCCGGCGGCGGATGCGACGCTGGGGTTCGCGCTGGACCACCGTCCGGAGGGGCTGATCGGCTTCGGTCTTGGTGGCCCGGAGATCGGGGTGCCCCGGGACCAGTTCATCCCGCACTTCACTGCGGCGCGGGCTGCCGGCCTGCACTCGGTGCCGCACGCGGGCGAGACCACCGGGCCGGAGACGATCTGGACGTCGTTGCGCGACCTCGGGGCCGAGCGCATCGGGCACGGCACCTCGGCGGCTGCCGACGCTGCACTGCTCGCCCATCTCGCCGAGCATCGGATCCCGCTCGAGGTCTGTCCGTCGTCGAACGTTGCGACCCGCGCGGTCGCATCGCTCGCCGAGCACCCTCTTCCGGTCTTCGTGGAGGCCGGCGTCGTCGTCACCATCAACTCCGACGACCCGCCGATGTTCGGGACCACGTTGAACCAGGAGTACGCCGTGGCGGCGGACCTGCTGGATCTCGACAAGTCGGGCCTGGCCGATCTGGCGCGCGCCGGTGTGGATGCGTCCTTCGCGCCGGATGACGTGAAGTCGGCGATCCGGGCCGAGATCGACGCCTATGAGCTGACTCGCGCTGCGGAGATCGTCGAATAGGCGGAGGTCAGCTGCTGCGGTGGGTGGGCGGCAGCGCCCGTGCCCGCCACCGGCCCCCGTCGTGGTCGACCTCGATCGGGTGCTCGAAGGTGTGACTGATCGTCTCCGTCGTCACCGCCTCGTCGACCGGACCTGCGATCACGACGCTGCCGTGCGCCAGCAACAGCGCGTGGGAGGTCGTGGTCGGCAGCTCCTCGAGGTGGTGGGTGACCAGCACGGAGGCGACCTCGGGTGAGGTGTGGGCCAGCCGGTCGAGCACGGACAGCAGTTGCTCGCGGGCGGCGACGTCGAGTCCGGTGGTCGGCTCGTCGAGCAGCAACAGGTCGGGTTCTGCGACGAGTGCCCGTGCGATCAGCGCCCGACCCCGCTCGCCTTGGGAAAGGTGCGGCCAGCGGGCGTCGCGGCGGGCGGAGAGGCCGACCTCCTCGATCAGCTCGTCGGCTCGCTCCACCTCCTCGGGGCTGGGTGCCCAGCGCATGCTGAGTTCCGTCGTACCGGTGATGCCGGTCAGCACGACCTGCTGCACGGTGAGCGCGGTCTGCAGCGGGTGACGGGGGTTGACGTGCCCGAGGTGGCGGCGCAGCTCCTGTAGCTCGACCCGGCCGAGTCGACGTCCGAGGACGTCGACGGTTCCCGAGGTCGGGTGCACCTGGGCGCTGCAGAATCCCAGCAGGGTGCTCTTCCCGGCGCCATTGGGTCCCAGGAGCGCCCAGTGCTCGCCGGCGCGCACGGTGAGGTCGATCCCGTGGAGGAGTTCGTTGCCGCCGCGTCGGAAGACGACGTCGTGCAGTTCGAGGACGGCAGGCTTCACGATTCTCCTTTGGTGGTGGCGCCCCCGGCAGGAGTCGAACCCGCAACCATCGGAGTAGAAATCCGCTGCGCTATCCATTGCGCCACGGGGGCATCGGCGGCCCAGCGTATCGGTCGTCAGGCGGTCAGCAGAAACGGCGATCTGGGGGCATCGTGCCGTGGTCACGACCCCCTGATCGCCGCCGCCACCGCGTGGTGCACCTCCGGGTGGAACACCGACGGCATGATGAAGGACGCGTTCAACTCGTCATCGCGTACGACGTGCGCGATCGCGTCGGCGGCCCGCAGCATCATCTCCATGGTGACCTGGTCGGCCCGGGCGTCGAGCAGTCCGCGGAAGACGCCCGGGAACGCCAGCACGTTGTTGATCTGGTTGGGGAAGTCGGAGCGCCCGGAGGCGACGACGGCTGCGAACCGCGCTGCGGCGGCGGGGTCGACCTCGGGGTCGGGGTTGGCGAGCGCGAAGACGACCGCGTCCTTCGCCATGGTCTGGATCCACTCGGGCCGCAGGATCCCCGGGGCGCTCACCCCGATGAACACGTCGGCGCCGACGAGCACGTCCTTCAGCCCGCCGGACCGGCGTTCGTGGTTCGTCAGCGAAGCCAACTCGCGGTGCGCCTCGGAGAGGCCCTCGGCGTCGGCCACCAGCGCGCCCGCTCGGTCCACGACGACCACGTCCTGGACGCCGGCCGCGAGCAACAGCTTCACGATCGCCGTACCAGCCGCGCCACCGCCGGAAACCACGACCCGGGCCGCGTCCATGGACTTCTTCACGACGCGCAGGGCATTGGTCAGGGCAGCCAGGACGACGATGGCAGTGCCGTGCTGGTCGTCGTGGAAGACCGGGATGTCGAGGCTCTCGCGCAGTCGGGCCTCGATCTCGAAGCAGCGCGGTGCAGCGATGTCCTCGAGGTTGATGCCGCCGAAGCCGGGGGCGATCAACTCGACGGCGCGCACGATCTCGTCGGTGTCCTGGGTGTCGAGGCAGATCGGCCAGGCGTCGATCTCGCCGAATCGCTTGAACAGCGCGGCCTTTCCCTCCATCACCGGCAGGGCGGCGCCCGGTCCGATGTTGCCCAGGCCCAGCACGGCGGACCCGTCGGTGACCACGGCGACGGCGTTGCCCTTGATGGTGAGTCGGCGTACGTCGTCGGGGTTCTCCGCGATCGCCATCGAGACCCGCCCGACGCCGGGGGTGTAGGCCAGCGACATGTCGTCGCGGGTCCTCAACGGCACCTTGGAGGAGACCTCGATCTTGCCGCCGAGGTGGATCAGGAAGGTCCGGTCGGAGACCTTGTGGACCTCCACGCCGGGCACGCCGGCGACGGCGTCCTGCAGCTCGACAGCGTGCTCGGCGTCAGCGGCCGAGCAGGTGACGTCGACGGTCAGGCGTTGGTTGCTCGACTCGGCGACGTCGATCGCCGTCACCATGCCGCCGGCGCCCGCGATGGCGGTCGCGACCTCTCCGACGACTCCGTGGTCGAGGCTGGTGTGCAGCCGCATGGTGATCGAGTACGACGAGGCGGTGGCGGTCTTGGAAGGCACGGTCACCAGTCTTGACCGGGTCGGGGGTTACTCGGAAGTCGCATCCGTGGCGGCCCCGGACGGAGCCGCCGCAGATCGCCTACTTCTTCACGTGGGTGTGCGCGACGTAGACGTCGCACGACGCGTGGGCAGCGACGTCACGCGCGATGCTGCCGAGCACTCGGCCGGCGATGCCCTGCACACGCTTGTTGCCGACGACGATCAGGTCCGCGCCGACCGCATCCGCGGCCGCGACGAGCGACTCGCCCGGCTTGCCCTCGGACGCCGCCGTGGTGATCTCGAGGCTCGGGTGGGTCGCACGCAACTGTGCGGCGACCTTGGCCGCGACCTCCTCGGCGTCTCGTTCGGAACTGAGGAACATCGTGTCGCTGCCGATCTTGACGGTCTCCTGCTCGAACTTGCCGTACGCCGAGACGACGTGCAGCCGCGCGTCGAGCGCGTTCGCCAACGCTGCCGCCTTCTCGGCAGCCGCCATCGCTGTATCGCTGCCGTCCACGCCGGTCACGATCGTCTTGTCAGCCATTGCTCGCTCCTCCTCATCGATGCTTGGGGAGAACCTAGCGTGAAGCAGTGACGGGAGTCACAGGGCGGGCGGTCAGCCCCGCAGCCGGGCCATCCACGCCTCGACGGCATCCGGCGTCCGGGGCAGCGCCGCGGAGAGGTTCTCGATGCCGTCCGCGGTGACGACGACGTCGTCCTCGATCCGGATGCCGATGCCGCGCAGCTCCTCAGGCACGAGCAGGTCGTCGGCCTGGAAGTAGAGCCCCGGCTCGACCGTCAGCACCATGCCCTCGACGAGCTCGGCCTCGCGGTAGGACTCCGGTGCAGCCTGGCCGCAGTCGTGGACGTCCATGCCGAGCATGTGGCTGACGCCGTGCAGGGTCCAGCGCGAATAGACCTTGGACTCGGGGGAGAGGGCCTCGTCGACCGACACGGGGAGGAGGCCGAGGTCGTCGAGCCCGTGGGCCAGCACGACCATCGAGGCCTCGTGGCCGGCGAGGAACTTCGCGCCCGGTCGCAGTGCCTCGAAGGCTGCCTCCTGCGCGCTCAGGACCAGCGTGTAGAGGTCGCGCTGCAGCGGCGTGAAGCTGCCGCTGACCGGGATCGTGCGGGTGATGTCGGCGGTGTAGAGGTTCGCGCCCTCGACGCCCATGTCGAGCAGGATCAGCTCGCCGGGCACGACCGCGCCCGAGTTCTCGATCCAGTGCAGGGTCGTGGCGTGGGAGCCGTTGGCGACGATCGAGTCGTAGCCGAGATCGTTGCCCATGGTCCGCGCCCGACGGAAGAAGGTGCCCTCCAGCCAGCGCTCGCCGTGCTCGATCACGCGGTCCCATTCACGGACGCAGTCCTCGAAGCCGAGGGTCGTCGCGTCGATCGCGGCCTGCAGCTCGCCGATCTCCCAGGAGTCCTTGACCAGGCGCATCTCGGACGCGACCCGCGCGAGCTCGGCGTCGCGAGCCTCGTCACCAGCGACCAGGCCGTCCACGGCACCGGAGATCCCGCGGTGGACGCGGGTCTTCGCGCCCTTCGCGAGATCCGCCGGAAGGTCGTCGACGTGCTTGACGGTGACGCCGAGGGCAGCCTCCAGCTCGCCGGCCGACGGGCGCTTGCCCGCCCACAGCGCGCCGTACACGCGATCGCGGAAGAACTCGTCGCTGTCGCGTCCCGAACGCGGGCGGGCGTAGAGCACCGCCGACCCGTCCGGCTCGATCACGAGGGTGGCGTCGGAGGTGGAGTTGCCCGTGAAGTAGGCGTGCGCGGTGTCGGCGCGGAAGCGATAGTCGGTGTCGTAGGCGCGGACCTTGTAGCCGCCGCCCGGCAGCACCAGTCGCTCGCCGGGGAAGGTCTCCGCGAGGCGGGTACGACGGGCCGCCGCGAGATCGGCGACCGGGGCTCGCATGACGTCGTCCTCGCGGTCGTCCCAACCGGTCCGCATGAAGGCGGCGTACGCCTCCGGGACGGCGGGATCGTGTTGTTCCGTCGCAGGCTTGGTGTGGGCCTGGCTCGGGTTCTGGCTGTGGTCCTGAGGGGTGTCCGCACTCACGTCGTCACTGTACGACGCCGATGTATGCTCGCTCACCCTCCCGGCGATCCCGGGCGCAGGCGCCGCTGCGGATAGGGTTCCCCACATGTCTGCAGTACGCCGCAACAGTGTTGCCTTCACGGTCGTCGTGACCGTGGCGGTGGTGCTCGGCGCGCTGCTCACCCTCGTCGTGCTCGCGCTCTCCGGCGCCCCCTCGATCACGCTGCTCGCGACCGGGCTGGCCGCGGTTCCCGTCGGGCCGGTCCTGGCGGCGTACCTCTGGCTCGACCGTTACGAGCCGGAGCCCCGCAACCTGCTGGCGGCGGGCCTGGCGTGGGGTGCCTTCGTTGCCACCATGGCTGCGGTCCTCGTGCAGGGACTCGGCGGTCTGGTCGTCGGGTTCACCGACACCGCGTCGCTCGCCGTCGTCGCGCCGATCATCGAGGAGGCCAGCAAGGGCCTGTTCCTCGTGCTGCTGCTGTGGTGGCGACGTGCCGAGGTCGACGGCATCCTCGACGGCATCGTCTACGCCGGGATGGTCGGTCTCGGCTTCGCGTTCACCGAGAACATCCTCTATCTGGCCGCTGCCTGGAACGGCACCGACGGCATGGGGCCGGGCGGCATCCAGGCCGTCACCGGCACCTTCGTCATGCGCTGCCTGTTCAGTCCCTTCGCGCACCCGTTCTTCACGGCGTTCACCGGCGTCGGGATCGGCATCGCGGTGGGTTCTCGCAAGCCGGCGGTTCGCTGGCTCGCACCGCTCGGCGGCTACCTGCTCGCCGTCATCGCCCACGCCACCTGGAACGGTTCGACCGTCAACGGTCTCGGCAGCTTCGCCCTCGTGTACGTCGTGATCATGGCGCCGGCGTTCGTTGCGATGATCGGCCTGGCCTGGTGGGCGCGGGAGACCGAGGCGCACCTGCTGCGCGTCGCGCTCGATGATGCCGCGCAGCGTGGACTGCTGCCCGCCACCGACATCAACTGGGTGGTCAACCTCGGTGCACGGCGCCAGGCCCGCCGCTACGCGCGGCAGCAGGGCGGACCCGCCGCTGAACAAGCGATGCGCGACTATCAGCAGGCCGCGATCGAGCTCGGCTTCCTGCACCATCGGTTGTTGCGCGGCACCGCGCCCACTGACTGGCAGGCACGCGGACAGGACTTCCTCGCACGAATCCAGACGGTCCGTCCGAGGATCGCATTCCCCGGACAGGTGGTACCCCAACGATGACCCTCGGAGCCGACATCCTCGGCGACCGCCTCGACAGCAAGATGCTGACCGAGGTGGTCCGTCTGCACGGATCCCTGCTCAACGCGCCCCTGCCTCTCGACCTGCGCGGCGTCGAGGCCCTGCGGGTCGGTCGCGAGCACATCATCGAGCAGCTCGAGGACTACATCATCCCGCGCCTGACCGAGATCGAGGCGCCTCTGCTGGTCGTCGTGGGCGGCTCGACCGGGTCCGGCAAGTCCACCCTCGTCAACACGATCGTCGGCTCCCGCGTGACCATCCCCGGTCTGCTGCGCCCGACGACGATGTCCCCGGTCCTGGTCCACCACCCCGACGACGCCCGCTGGTTCGGCGCCGACCGGCTGCTGCCCGAGCTCGCCCGGGTCTCCCAGGCCACCACCGACCAGTTCGCGATCCAGCTCGTGCCGAGCACCGCCGTCCCGCAGGGCCTGGCGATCCTCGACGCCCCCGACGTCGACTCCGTCGACGAGCGCAACCGCGAGCTGGCCTCCCAGCTGTTGGCAGCCGCCGACCTGTGGCTCTTCGTCACCTCGGCCGCCCGCTACTCCGACCAGGTGCCGTGGGACCACCTCAAGCTCGCCGTCGAGCGCAACACGGCCGTCGCGCTGGTCCTCAGCCGGACCCCGGCCGAGGACATCGCGACCGTTTCGGTGCATCTCGCCCGGATGATGGCGGCGCGCGGACTCAAGGACAGCCCGCTGTTCGCCGTACCCCAGGGTGAGGTGAGCGAGGAGGGGCTGCTGCCCGCGTCGTACGCCACCGACATCAACGGCTGGCTCGCGGCACTCGCCGCCGATGCTGCGGCACGCCGTGACATCGTCAACCAGACCGTTGCGGGCGCCGTCCGCACCGTCACCCGCAAGGCCTTCCCGATCGCCGACGCCGTCGCCAACCAGGTCGAGGCCGTCGCCCAGCTCCTCGCCGTCGCCGACAAGGTGTACGACGACGCGCAGGCAGCCCTGCTGTCCGCCGGGGGCGACGGCACCCTGCTGCGCGGCGACCTGCTGGCGCGCTGGCAGGAGTTCGTCGGCAGCGGCGAGCTGATCCGCACGCTCGAGGCCAAGGTCGGCTTCGTGCGCGAACGACTCGTCAACGCCATCAAGGGCAAGCCCCAACAGGCCGAACGTGTCGGTGTCGCGATCGAGATGGGGCTCGAGGCGCTCGTGATCGACCACGCCGAGCGCGCCGCATCCACGGCCGCCGCGGCCTGGCGCGAGGAGACGTACGGCGAGGCGCTGCTGGCGTCCACCGCCGACGACCTGACCCGAGCCGGGCGCAGCCTGCGCACCCGTGCCGAGCAGGAGATCCGCGCCTGGCACGAGGAGCTGCAGGAGTTCATCAAGCACGAGGCCGGCGATGCCCGCCACAGCGCGCGTTTCCTGGCGCTCGGAGCCCGCGGTCTTGCCGTGACGCTCGGAGTCGTCGCTCTCGCCGGACCCGACGCGCACGGCGCCGCGGCCGAGTCGGTCGAGCTCGGACACAGCCTACTGGCCAGCACGCTCGGCGATGCCGGCGCTCACCGCGTCGTCGACCAGGCCCGCGGCACGCTGACCCGACGCCTCACCACGCTGATGGGCGCCGAGCGCGCCCGCTATCTCGCACCCGCCGCACAGTGGGAGCTCAAGCCGGACGCTCCGGACCAGCTCCGCCAGGCGGCGCGACGAGTCGACGACCTGCGGTTCGCCGCGGCCAAGAAGGGGACGGGTGGACACCTGTGAGTGACGGGCTCGACGACCAGACGGTGATCCCGAGCGGACTTGCCACCAGCGGCACCGGACTGGCTGCCCAGGCGGCGGGTCTCAGCGCTGCTGTCGAGGCTGCCCGCGGACGGATCGCCGACCCGCTGCTCGACGACGTCGCTGCCGCGGTCGAGAAGTCGACCAGCCGCCTGCGGCTCTCGGCACGACACACCGTGGTCGCGATCGCCGGCGCGACGGGCTCCGGCAAGTCGTCGACGTACAACGCCCTCACCGGCATCGAGCTGTCCTCCGTCGGCATCCGCCGTCCCACGACCTCGTGGGCGACTGCGGTCATCTGGGGCAGCGAAGGCGCCGGCGAGCTGTTGGACTGGCTCGGCATCCCGCCCCGCCACCAGACCATGCGCGACTCGATGCTCGACACGCGCTCCGAGTCCGAGTTCGACGGTGTGGTCCTGCTCGACCTGCCCGACCACGACTCCACCGAGGTCGCCCACCACCTCGAGGTCGACCGGCTCGTCGCCGTCGCCGACCTGATGGTGTGGATCCTCGACCCGCAGAAGTACGCCGACGCAGCGATCCACGACCGCTACTTCAAGCCGCTGGCCACGCACCAGGGTGTGATGATGGTGGTCCTCAACCACATCGACACGGTTCCCCTCGAGCGTCGTCAGGCGATGATCGACGACGTACGACGCCTGCTGGTCGCCGACGGACTCACCGACGTGCAGCTGCTGGCGATCTCCGCCAAGGAGGGCATCGGCATGGCCGAGCTCCGTGGCGAGATCCTGCGTCGGGTCAACGACAAGCGCAGCACCAGCCTGCGGGTCGAGGCCGACATCGCGTCGGCCGCCACGCGCCTCGAGCAGGCCGGTGGAGCAACCCCTGTCGAAGAGATCTCTGCCCGACGCATCGAGGAGGTCGAGGAGCGGGTCGCCGACGCCGCGGGGGTCTCGGCCGTCGTCGAGGGCATCGAACGGACGGTGGGGGAGCAGGCTCGTTCCGCCGTCGCCTGGCCGCCGCTCTTCTTCCTCGGCCGCGGCGATGACGAGGTCCCGAAGACCAGGCCCGAGGTCGCACCCCTCGACCGTCCCGCGGTCGACACGACCATCCGCGCACTTGCCGACGAGGCGTCCGCGGGCGTCGGGCCGGCCTGGGCGCCGAAGGTGCGCCATGCTGCGACCTCCCGGCTCGCCGAGACCGGCGACCGTCTCGACGCCGAGCTGCGCCAGGTCGACCTCGGTGGGCGAGCGCCTGCGTGGGTGACGCTGATCCGCGTCCTGCACTGGCTGCTCCTGCTGGCCGCCGTCGGCGGTTTCGGCTGGTGGGTGTTCGCTGCGATCCAGGGAAGGACGGCCGACCTGTCCAAGATCGTGGGGCTCCCGTTGCCCGCCGTCCTGGGCATCGGTGGTCTGGTGCTCGGCCTTCTCCTCGCCGTCATGGGCCGCATGCTCGTGCGCGGTCTCGCCCGAGCGCGGGCCGAGAGTGCCGACGAGCAGCTGCGAGGCGTCGTCCACCGGGTGCTTGCGAGCCAGGTCGTGGAGCCGTTGCGGGCCGAGGTGGCGTCGTACGCCGCCTTCCGGCGGGGCATCACCTCCGCTCGCCACTGACCCTCGTTGGTTGGTCCCTTCCGTCCCGGTGATGTGACGGCGGTACGTCGACTCTCCACAGGGGGACGCCTGCGAACCGGTTGTCCACAGTCCTGGCGGCAGGGGCGCCAGGGTGTCGGGCCGGTGGGGTGGACTCGTCGGCGATCGGTCGCTCCCGCGGCCGGCGCCCGACGAGAGGAACTGTCATGTCCAACGAGACCATGGTCACCGTCCAGGGCTGGGTCGGCAGCGTGCCCATGCTGCGGGAGACGGGCGGCGTCGCCGTGCTCAACTTCCGGTTCGCCTGCACCCCGCGCTACTTCAACCGCACCACGCAGGAATGGGCTGACGGCGCCACGCAGTGGTACACCGTCAGCGCCTGGCGACGACTGGCCGAACACGCCGGTCGGTCCCTGCACCAGGGGGACCCGGTCGTGATCCACGGTCGGCTGATCCATCGGACCTACGTCAACAAGAACAATGTCGAGGTGCTCGCCCTCGACATCGAGGCCGTGACCATCGGCCACGACCTCAGCCGCGGCACCGCCGCCTTCGCCAAGGCCCCATCGACGGATCCGCAGGCAGCCGGCCAGTGGATCCGGCAGCCGTCCCCCCAGCCGTCCCCCCAGCCCGTCCAGCAGGCCACTCAGCCTGCCGGCGAGCACGCCGTGGAGCAGCCGAACGACCCGTGGGCACAGGGGCCGGACGTGGTCGAGGAGCCCGCTGACCCCGAGCGCGACCGTGAGGTCGCCGCTGCGTAGCCTTGGGGGGTGGCTGAATACGTCCTCTCCCTGCGCAATGTCCGCAAGGCCCACGGCGACAAGGTCGTCCTCGACAACGTGACCCTGTCGTTCCTGCACGGCGCCAAGATCGGTGTCGTCGGGCCCAACGGCATGGGCAAGTCCTCGCTGCTCAAGCTGATGGCCGGACTGGACGTGCCCAACAACGGCGACATCGTCCGCGACCCCGACGCCACGGTTGGCATGCTCCAGCAGGAGCCGCCGCTGACCGAGGGCAAGACGGTGCTGGAGAACGTCGAGGAGGCTGTCGCCGACGTCAAGGCGAAGATGAAGCGCCTCGAGGACGCCTACATGGAGATGGGCGAACCCGACGCCGACCAGGACGCCTTGATGGCCGAGACCGGCGAGCTGCAGACCGAGCTCGACAACATCAACGCCTGGGACCTCGACAGTCGCCTCGAGCAGGCGATGGACGCGCTGCGCTGCCCGCCGTCGGACACGTTGGTCGACAACCTGTCCGGTGGTGAGCGGCGCCGCGTCGCGCTGTGCAAGCTGCTCCTGCAGCAGCCCGACCTGCTGCTCCTCGACGAGCCCACCAACCACCTCGACGCCGAGTCGGTCCAGTGGCTCGAGGGCCACCTGAAGTCCTACCAGGGTGCCGTCCTCGCCGTCACCCACGACCGCTACTTCCTCGACAACGTCGCCCAGTGGATCGCTGAGGTCGACCGTGGCTCGATCCACGGCTACGAGGGCAACTACTCGACGTACCTCGAGACCAAGAAGGAGCGCCTCAAGGTCGAGGGCGCCAAGGACGCCAAGCGCGCCAAGATGCTCGAGAAGGAACTCGAGTGGGTGCGCTCCAACGCCAAGGCGCGCCAGACCAAGTCGAAGTCGCGTCTCGCGCGCTACGAGGAGTTGGCCGCCGAGGCCGACAAGGCCCGCAAGATCGATGCCGCTGACATCAACATCCCGCCCGGCCCGCGCCTGGGCGACGTCGTGCTCGAGGCCAAGGACCTGACCAAGGGCTTCGAGGGCAGGACCTTGTGGAACGACATCTCGTTCACGCTGCCTCGTGCCGGCATCGTCGGCGTCGTCGGCCCCAACGGTGTCGGCAAGACGACCCTGTTCCGGATGATCACCGGTGGCGAGGAGCCCGACTCCGGGAAGCTCACCGTCGGTCAGACCGTCAAGATCTCCTACGTCGACCAGAGCCGCGGCGGCATCGACCCCAAGAAGAACGTCTGGGAGGTCGTCTCCGACGGCCTGGACTTCATCAAGGTCGCCAACTTCGAGATGAACAGCCGCGCCTACGTCGCCTCCTTCGGCTTCAAGGGCCCCGACCAGCAGAAGTTGGCAGGTGTGCTGTCCGGTGGTGAGCGCAACCGTCTCAACCTGGCGCTGACCCTCAAGCAGGGCGGCAACATGCTGCTCCTCGACGAGCCCACCAACGACCTCGACGTCGAGACCCTGTCCTCGCTCGAGGACGCCCTGCTCGACTTCCCCGGTTGCGCCGTGGTCACCTCCCACGACCGCTGGTTCCTCGACCGGATCGCGACCCACATCCTGGCCTGGGAGGGCACCGAGGACAACGAGGGCGAGTGGTTCTGGTTCGAGGGCAACTTCGCGTCGTACGAGGAGAACAAGATCGAGCGCCTCGGCCTCGAGGCGGCCCGCCCCCACCGGGTCACCCACCGCAGACTCACCCGCGACTGACCTCTTGGCCGCGAGTCGTTAGTTCTGACCGCCGAACAGTGACTTGTGACCGCCGAGTGGTGACTTCTGACCGGTTCGTCCGCCGAAAGTCACAACTCGCGCGTCACAAGTCACAACTCGCGGATCAGCGGATCTCGCGTTCGGGGTGGGTGGCGATCAGGTTGTCGCAGACTGCGTTCATCACCCGCCCGAAGGCGGCCAGGTCGTCCGGGGAGACCAGGTCGATGAGTGCTTGACGCACGGTCTCGACGTGACCGGGAGCCGCGGCGCGGATCGCGGCACGTCCGGCGTCGGTGACCACGCAGTCGACCCCGCGGCCGTCCTCGGAGGCCTCCTCGCGCACGACGAGACCAGCGGCCTCCATCCGCTTCACCGTGTGGGTGATCCGACTGCGACTGTGGGCGAGCGCGGCCGCCAGCTGGGCCATGCGCAACACCCCGCCGGCCTCGGTCAGCCGGACCAGGATCTCGTACTCGACCGCGGAAAGGCCGCTGTCGCTGCGTAGTTCGTCATCCACGTGGTCGAGGAGCAGCGTGGTGCCGAGCAGGTAGGAGCGCCAGGCATGCTGCTGATCGGCATCGAGCCAGCGTGGCTCCGCGTCGCTCATCCCGGCAGTCTACGAGCCGTCGCGGTCCGGGGAGTCAGGCGCGCCTCTGCGCCGCCTGATCCGGCCGCGTAGTCTGCGCGCTGTGCGGCACCGTTATGACTGTCCCCTGCGTTGGGGCGATGTCGACCAGCTCAACCACGTCAACAACGTGAAGTACGTCGACTATCTCCAGGAGGCCCGCGGCGCACTCCTGCACGCCTGCCGTGAGGCGGCAGGAACCGTGCACGACCCCGACGTGGCCTACGTCGTACGCCGTCACGAGGTGACCTTCCTTGCTCCGCTGCGCTTCCGTTTCCAGTCGGTGGCGATCGAGTCCTGGGTCAGCGAGATCCGCGCGGCGAGTTTCACGCTGGATCACGAGATCTTCGAGGAGCAGCCCGACGGCACGCGGGTCGTCTATCTCCGGGCGCGTACCGTGCTCGCGCCGTTCGTGTTGGCCACCGAGCAGCCGCGTCGACTCGACGGGCAGGAGCGCGCGGCGCTGGCGCCGTATGCCGAGCTCGGCGCCGACAGGTCCCGTCCGGTCCACGTCGACGTCGACCGTGAACGCGCGACGCTCTACCCGGTGCAGGTGCGCTTCTCGGACCTCGACGTCTACCGCCACGTCAACAACGTGAAGTACTTCGACTACTTCCAGGAGGCCCGGATCGGCAGCATCCGTCGGCTGCAGGCGGCCCTTCAGGGCTTCCCGAAGATCGCCAGCGTGATCGCGCAGGCCGACGTCGAATACCTCGCGCCGATCACGTTGCGCTCGCGTCCCTACGACTGCTGGAGTGTCATCACCCGCATCGGCAACAAGTCGATGACCATCGAGTCCGAGATCACCGATGGCACGGGCGGCACGGCCGAAGGCACGGTGCTGGCCAAGTCGAAGGTGGTCCTTGTCTTCTTCGACATCGAGACCCAGCGCTCGATCACCCCGGTCGACGGATTCCGCGAGGCACTGGTCGAGGCGCTCGGTCCGATGGTGACCCTCTGACCTGCTTCAGCAACCCGGCGGCAAGCCGGTGAAGTCGGGCTCGCGCCCCTCGGCGAACGCAGCGAGCGCCTCGAGGTTCGCGGGAGCGCCCATCAGCTCGGCGAAGGCGGCGTTCTCGCGATCGCGGGCGGCACGGATCGCCGCGCGGTGGGGTTCGGCCATCGTCTACTTGACGGCGACCAGGGACGAGATCGGCTTGGCCGCCAGCACCCCCGCGTGACGACGGGCGACTGCCATCAGGTCGTCAGGAGAGCAGACCTCCTTCACCAGGCCCATCGTGTGCGCCTCCTCGGCGCTGATCCATTCGGAGGACAGCAGCGCCCAGGCGGCGTTCTGGCGTCCGACGAGCGCGGGGAAGAGGTACGACGAAGCGGCCTCGGGCGCCACGCCGAGGGAGGTGAAGGGGCACTTGAGACGAGCATTGCTCGCCATGAACCCGAG
>JASLDK010000027.1 GCA_030145945.1 Nocardioides sp. | reverse complement strand
GCCAGAGGCGGGCCTCACTGCGGAATCAGAAGTCATCGACACCGATCGGCTCGTCGGACAGCTCGTCCCCGGCGGGGGCGTCCACGGTCGGGCCGACCCCGAGCTTCTCCAGGATCTTCTTCTCCAGCTCGTTGGCCAGGTCGGGGTTGTCCTTGAGGAAGGTGCGGGCGTTCTCCTTGCCCTGGCCGAGCTGGTCGCCCTCGTAGGTGTACCAGGCGCCGGCCTTGCGGATCAGTCCCGCCTCCACACCGACGTCGATCAGGCCACCCTCGCGGCTGATGCCCTGGCCGTACATGATGTCGAACTCGGCCTGCTAGAAGGGCGGGGCCACCTTGTTCTTCAAGACCTTGACCCGGTTGCGGTTGCCGACCATGTCGCCACCGTCCTTGAGGGTCTCGATCCGGCGCACGTCGAGGCGGACCGAGGAGTAGAACTTCAGCGCGCGACCACCGGTGGTGGTCTCGGGCGAGCCGAACATGACACCGATCTTCTCGCGCAGCTGGTTGATGAAGATCGCGGTCGTCTTGGACTGGTTGAGGGCACCAGTCATCTTGCGCAGCGCCTGCGACATGAGACGCGCCTGGAGACCGACGTGGCTGTCGCCCATCTCGCCCTCGATCTCGGCGCGAGGCACGAGTGCGGCCACGGAGTCGATGACGATCAGGTCGAGCGCACCGGAGCGGATCAGCATGTCGGCGATCTCGAGCGCCTGCTCACCGGAGTCGGGCTGGGAGACCAGCAGCGCATCGGTGTCGACGCCGAGCGCCTTGGCGTACTCCGGGTCGAGTGCGTGCTCGGCGTCGATGAAGGCGACGATGCCGCCGGCGGCCTGGGCGCTCGCCACGGCATGCAGCGAGACGGTGGTCTTACCGCTGGACTCGGGGCCGTAGATCTCCACCACGCGGCCGCGCGGCAGGCCGCCGATGCCGAGCGCGACGTCCAGCGCGATCGAGCCGGTCGGGATGACGTCCAGCGGAGCGCGGGTGTCGTCGCCGAGGCGCATCACCGAGCCCTTGCCGTACTGCTTCTCAATGTTCGCAAGCGCGGTCTCGAGCGCCTTGCTGCGGTCGTCTCCAGCCATGGTCCTCATCCTTCGTGTCGTGGTGGGCCAGGTACGTCGGCGACGCTATGACGAGGTCCCGACACAACCTGATCAGTCATGTCGTGGGTGTGGACAACCCGTGCTTGCGTCGTACCTGTGGACAGCCGAGGGATCCTTGCGATCCCTGCTGTGCTGCCGTGGCACTAACCTAGACGAACACGTGTTCGAAGTCAGGTCAGGTGGCCCGGCGTGTCGCGGACATCTCCCGGGACACACCCAGCGCACGCACTGCGCAACCGGCAACGCCGACCACCAGCACCAGACACAGCAGGGCGAGGGTCGGATAGCCGGCTGCGCCGACGACGACACCGGCGAGGGCGCCCGCGGCCGCCGCCGTCAGGCCCATGACGAGGTCGGAGACACCCTGGACGTCAGTGCGGGTCTCGAGCGGGGCGTGCTCGGCGACCAGGGTCGACGCCGACACCATGGCGAGCGACCAGCCGAACCCGAGCAGGAAGAGCCCCGCCGTCACCTGCCACGACATCCCCGACGGGGCCGAGCTGCAGAGCAGCAGGGCGACCAGCAGCACGACTCCCCCGGCCAGCAGCACCTGCGGGCGCCCGACACGGTCGGCCAGCATGCCGACGAGGGGCGAGAAGGCGAACATGCCGAGGACGTGGACGCTGATCACGACGCCGATCACCTCGAGGCCGGAGCCGCCGTGCTCCATGTGCAGCGGGGTCATGGTCATCACTGCGACCATCGTGGCGTGGGTCAGCGCCAGCCCCGCTACGGCGTACCCGAGGACGGGGCGCTCACGGACCGCTCCGAGGGCACGGCTCCACGACGAGCCCGTGCGTACGACGGCGGGCCGCTGTGCCGCGAGAGCAACCTGCTGCGCCGTCAGGAGCGGATCGGGACGCAGCAGGACTCCCACGACGAGCGCCGCGAGCAGCATCCCGATCGCACCGACCGCGAACGGGCCGGTCAGCTCGGGGACCCCGACCACACCCGCGAACCATCCCGCAGGACCAGTCAGGTTCGGACCCGCGACGGCGCCGATGGTGGTCGCCCAGACGACCACGGACAGCGACCGTGCGCGATTGTCGTCCGTGGCGAGGTCCGTCGCGGCATAGCGCGCCGCATTGTTCGCCGACGAGGTCGCACCGATCATCAGGGCGCCGAGCAGCAGGAGAGCCATCGAACCGGCGGCCCCTGCGAGCACAGCGGTGAGCGCGCCGGCCGCGCCGACGGCGTACCCCGTCATCAGGCCGACGCGCCGACCGCGCGAGGCCATCAGGGGCGCGAGCAGGAAGGAGATGACGGCAGCGCCGAGGACCTGCGCTGTCTGCGCCAGTCCGGACATCGCCTCGGAGCCTGACAGGTCGCGGGCCAGCAGGGAGGCGGTCGCGATGCCGATCGTGATGCCCACCGCTCCGACGGCCTGGGTGAGGACGAGGACCTGGACGGTACGGCGCTGGAGCTGCCTGGTCCCCAGCTCCACGTCGAACCCGGCGTCGGTCACCGCTCGCTCGCGGGAAGGTCGAGGACCTCGCACACCGCGCGCCAGATCTCCTTCGGCGCGACGCCGGCGTCGAGCGCCTCCTGCGTCGTGCGGCCGCCGATGGAGCCGATCACGACGCTGCTCGCCCACGACCGGGCGTAGGACTCGCCGAGGTGGTTCTCCATGCGCGACCAGAACTCCGTGTGCCTCACGCCGCCGCCCTCATCGCACCGCCCTCATGAGGTCATCATCCAGCGCACGTCCCAGCGATGGTGCACGAGGTCATGGAGGTGGTAGCGACCGATCGAGTCGACGGTGAAGACGCTGCCGTTGCTGCGTCGTCCTGGCCGGGACCAGGCGCCGTCGGCGACAGCGTCGTAGATGTCGGCGACAGCGGCAGCCGCCGCCAGCAGCTCGAGTACGACGGCCGTCGGCTGCTGCTCGTCGTACCGCTCCTCGACCGCGGTCTGGTCCTGGTCCCAGTTGGCGAACCGCGGGTCGTCCTGGGTGAGCATCTGCACGAGCCGCTCCGCGAAGATCTGGTTCACGTCGCGGACGTGACAGGCGTATTCGGTGGGCGACCACGTCGTCTCCGCGGGGCGCTGTCGCGCGCGAGGATCCTCCAGAGCAGCGGCCCAGAAGGCCGCATTCTCGCGGACCTGTGCTCCGAAGGTCGCGCGATCGACGGTCGCCGCGTCGAAGCCACAGTCGGGACAGGGACGTTCGAGGACCCAGGTCCAGTCCTTGGTGTCGGGTGCGATCTCGGAACTCACGGACCCATCCTGTCGTTTCGTTGGCGG
>JASLDK010000009.1 GCA_030145945.1 Nocardioides sp. | reverse complement strand
CTGCTGCTCCCACCGCGCGATGGTGCGGTCGAACATGGTCCACTCCGCCGTGCGGTTGCCATAGATCAGCGTGAACCGGCTGAGGGGTTCGACCTCCAGCGTGGTTGCGATGGTCGACATCATCGGCGTGATGCCCGATCCGGCCACAACGGCTACATGGTGTCGAGCCTGGGTCTCGTCGAGGTCCACGTTGAAGGCACCGGTGGGCGTCATCACGTCGACGATCTCGTCGACCGCCATGTGTTCGTTGACGTAGGTAGAGAACACGCCTCCTCGGACCAACTTCACGGCGACACGCAAGGTGTTGGCGGAGACCGGCTCGATGATCGAATAGCTGCGGCGGGTGTCAACGCCGTCGATGACGGCGCGCAGCGTGATGTGCTGACCTTGGACGTAGCGGTACTCGTGGGCAAGGTCCGCCGGCACGTCGAACGTCACTGCAGTGCTGTCATCGGTCACCTTGTCCAAGGCGATGACCCGGAGCGGATGGAAGACCGGGCGTTGGCCGGAGCCGTTGGTTTCCGCGGGGGTGAGCTCGTCGGTGAGACGGCGCCAGGTGCGGTACTCACTGGTCGTCAGGGAGCGGCCGAACCAGGTCGAGATCGCGGCGTCGCGGTCGAGGTAGGCCTGCTCGTTGCGCTTCCACGCCCGGACGTAGCGGTAGAACGGGATGCTCGGGTGCAAGTGATGCACCAGGTGGTAGTTCTGATAGACGAACAGCGGCGTCAGGACCGCTTCGCCGCCGACCCGGACACGCGTGGCCTGGAACTTGTCCTCCCGCTGCGTCTTGGTGAGCCCGTGGTGCGGCAGGTAGTCGAACCACCAGGCCAGGATCATGATGCCGAACCGCTGCGGAATGAACCAGGCCCACAGCAACTCGCTGCCGTATCCAGCTGCCGCGACAGTGATGAAGGCAGCCACGACGACGGTGAACGTGGTGAGGACCTTGGCCACCTCGGCACGCGGACGGTCCTTGATTCGGCGCAGGTAGAACACGACGTACCAGATGTCGATGGTTGCCCAGCGCAGCGGCAGCAGCACCTTCGGACCCTCGTCGCACCACGCATCCGGGTCGATCGACTTGGGCTCGTTGGTGTTGCGGTGGTGCTCGATGTGGATGAACTTGACCAGCGGGAAGGTCGCCCACGGTACGACGAACGGAACCGACGCGTGGCCTATCAGGTTGTTGATCCTGGTGTTGGTGGTGATCGCGTGGTGCGTCGCCTCGTGCAGGACGCTGAACATCAAGAACGTGACCGCCGCGCCCATCGGAACCGTCAGCCACGGGGTCCAACCCCACGCCAGTACGCCGCCCAGCTCGAGTGCGAAGAGCACCACGGTTCCGGCGTACAGCGCCAGCGTGGGCCACGCCATGGCCGGCACCCGCTCGCCGGGGTCGGGCAGTCCGCGCACTGGCTTGCGTTGTTCAGTGCTGTTGGTGCGCCCACGAAGGTCGGTCGTCGTGTCCATGCCTCGACCCTAGGGACGTCGACGGGCCGTGCCATTGGACATCGATCCAACTCATGACGTCGTCTTTTGGACTCGGCTGCTGAGGCGCTCGCCGTGCCCGTGGAGAACAGTGGACGACCGTCGGGCAAAGCGTCGCGTTGCCCTGTCCCGTCCGTCTCGACAAGGAGCCCCGATGACCACGACCCAGCAGTCCGCGCCCCCACAGATCGCCATCGAGAACCCGGCGACCGGAGATGTCATCGCCCACGTCCCCGACCGCACAGCCGCGGAGGTGGCCGAGATGGCCGCGCGAGCCCGAGCCGCTCAACCGGGCTGGGAGCAACTGGGGTTCAAGGGGCGCAGCGTCGTCCTTCGCCGGATGCAGCGTTGGATCTCCGACCATGCCGATGAGATCGCCCGGACCATCTCGTCGGAGACAGGCAAGGCGTACGAGGACGCGCTGCTGGCCGAGATCAACTACGGCGCAGCGGCCTTTGGCTTCTGGGCCAAGGAAGCCGCGAACTACCTCGCCGAGACGAAGGTCAAGTCGGCCCAACCACTGGTCGCGGGCAAGAAGCTCGTCCAGCGGTATCGACCGATGGGCCTGATCGGTGTCATCGGACCGTGGAACTACCCACTCACCAACTCGTTCGGCGACTGCATCCCTGCGCTGGCGGCGGGCAACTCGGTCCTGCTCAAGCCGTCCGAGATCACACCGCTGACCTCGCTGCTGCTGGCTCGGGGACTCGCGGCGAGCGGCCTGCCCGACGGCGTGTTCACCGTGGTGACAGGCACGGGGTCAGCAGGGGCGGCGTTGGTCGACGAGGTGGACATGGTGATGTTCACCGGATCGACCGTCACCGGCCGCAAGGTCGGGGTGCGCGCCGCGGAGAGGCTGATCCCCGCGTCGTTGGAGCTCGGCGGCAAGGACGCGATGGTCGTGCTGGCCGACGCCGACCTGGAGCGTGCGACGACCCATGCGGCGTACTACTCGATGTTCAACTGCGGTCAGACCTGCATCTCCATCGAGCGCTGCTATGTCGAAGCCCCCGTGTACGACGAGTTCGTGCGGCGCGTGACGAAGAAGGTTGCGTCCTTGCGTCAGGGCGTGCCGGGCGGACCGGGCAGCGTTGATGTCGGCTCACTGACCTTCCCCCCGCAGGTCGAGATCATCGACCGTCACGTGAGCGAAGCGCTCGCCGCAGGTGCGCGAGCGCTGACCGGCGGCCAGCGACCGGACCGCGCGGGACACTGGTATCCACCCACCGTGCTTGTCGATGTCGACCACGACATGGCCATCATGCGTGAGGAGACCTTTGGGCCCACGCTGCCGATCATGAAGGTGGCTGATGCCGAAGAGGCGATCCGACTGGCGAACGACTCCGAGTACGGCCTGTGCGGATCGGTGTTCGGAGGGGATCTCAAGCGCGCGGAGGCCGTGGCCCGACGCCTCGAGGTCGGTGCGGTCACGGTCAACGACGCGGTCGTCAACTACACCGCTCTGGAGTTGCCCATGGGTGGGGCCAAGCCGGGGTCTGGGATCGGCCGCCGGCACGGCAAGGAGGGCATCACGAAGTACTGCCGACAGCAGTCGATCCTCGTGTCGCGATGGCACCTGCGCCGCGACCTGCACACCTACCCCTACCGCGCTGGTCGCACCCGCGCCCTGGGCCGGTTGCTCGCCGTTCTCAACCGCGGGATCAAGAACTGAAGAAGGTCTCGTGGCAGCGGAGTGCGACCTCGATCTCGGTGGAGGCTTCCGCGAGTCGTCTGCCCATCAACTCCTCGGCCCGTTCGATGCGGTAGCGCACGGTGTTCTTGTGCACTGTCAGGCGTTGGGCAGCCGCTTCCACATTGCCCGTGGCCAACAGTGCTTGGACGGTCATGCGCAGTCGTGCGACCTGATCGTCGGTCGAGGTCAGTCGTCCCAGCACGCGATGCACGAACCGCCTCATGTCGGCGCCATCCCCGATCAACGCCATCAGCTCGACATCGGCGAAGTAGGTGATCGGGGCAGGGCGAGCGTTGCGAAGGCTGATCTTCTGGCTGACCAGCGCTTCGTGGTGGGAGGACGCGAACCCGTCCAATCCCGATCCGGGCGATCCCACCGTGGCCACGATCTCCCGCTCGGCCAACCAACCGGTGGCTTCCTGGAGCCTCGTCAGGTCGGGGAGGTCCGCCGATGCGAACCAAGCCCACAGGTCACGTCCGCCCGGGTGCACGATGAGCGGATTGCGCAGACCCAGCGTTCCAGCCATCCGGGCCGTTGCTTGAGGCAGTTCCGAGATCACCGCGTCCTCGGCAGTGTGGAGCACGACGGCGGTCTGGTAGCCCGAGATCGGATGACCGCCGAGGCGCGCCGAGGCCTCGCGCGGGTCGGTCAAGGAGCCGGAGAGGATCTCGCGGACCACTTCGAGGCGCCGAGCGGCATCGCCCTGGCGGATTCGCTCGACCTCCTCCTGGTAGATCGTGACCGACCGTTCGACCGAGCGATCGAACCAGGTGCTGGACCGGGTCCAGAAGTGAACCAGCGCATCAGCCTCACTGACGCCGGGCAACTCCGTCTTCTTCACTTCCGACGTGATGAACTCCCACACCGCCTGCTCTCCGGCGGTGTAGATCTCGAAGATCACGGGGAGGGCGTAGCCGTGCTGGGCGAGGACGAGAGGAACATCCCGCGCCTCGTGCACCAGGTGGAAGGTCTGCTCGGGCTGACCGAGATTCGCCAGGAAGGCACGCCAGTGGGCGTCGCAGGCCGATTTCACCACCGACTGGAGAGCCGCATCGTCACGGACCTCATCCACCTCGCCGACGATCCGGCCCAGCACGTGGTTGACCCACCCATCGACCGCGGGAGCCTCCGACGCAGCGCCGACGAAATCGAGGATCCAGGACCGAAGCCGCTCATCCATCGGCTTGGAGACCTTCGGTCCCGGCATAGCGGTGTTCACGAGCGCGATGATGCTGTGCCGCGTGCCGACTCCGCAAGCCCGGGTCGACGACCGGGAAATGCGCTGTGCCGCGCTGAGCACTCACCAGGTGAGTGCTCAGCGCGGCACGAGCGACGTCCGGTCGGCTCAGTCGTCCGGGTCGTAGCCCAGGTTGGGCGAGAGCCACTTCTCGGTCTCCACGACGCTCCAACCCTTGCGGCCGGCGTAGTCCTCGATCTGGTCACGCCCGAGGCGACCAACGACGAAGTACTGCGCGTCAGGGTGGCTGTAGTAGATGCCGGACACGGACGCGCCAGGCCACATCGCCATCGACTCGGTGAGCTCGATGCCGGTGTTCGCCTGGACATCGAGAAGCTCCCAGATGGTGCGCTTCTCGGTGTGGTCCGGGCACGCGGGATAGCCAGGCGCGGGCCGGATCCCGGTGTACTTCTCAGCGATCAGGTCCTCGTTGCTCAGCTGCTCCTCCGGCACGTGCCCCCAGAACTCGGTGCGCACCCGCTGGTGCAGACGCTCGGCGAAGGCCTCTGCGAGGCGGTCGGCAAGGGCTTCGAGCAGGATCGCCGAGTAGTCGTCGAGGTCTTCCTTGAACGCCATGATCCGCTCGATGGTGCCGAGCCCGGCCGTCACGGCAAAGGCACCGACCCAGTCCCCACCGCCGTCGAGAGCGGCGCCGACCGGCGCGACGTAGTCAGCCAGCGAGCGGTTCGGCACACCCTCGCGGTGCTGACCCTGTTGACGCAGCTGGTGCAGCGTCGCTCGTACGCCGGAACGCGACTCGTCCTCATAGACGAGCACGTCCTCGCCGGTGCTCGCGGCCGGGAACAGGCCGTAGGTGCCGTTGGCGGTCAGCCACTTCTCGGCGACCAGCTTGTCGAGCATCTCCTGCGCATCGTCGTACAGCTTGCGGGCCGCCTCACCGTGGGTGGGGCTGTTGAGGATGTCGGGGAACTTGCCCTTCATCTCCCAGGCGTTGAAGAACGGCTGCCAGTCGATGTAGTCGCGCAGCTCGGCGAGGTCGTAGTCGGCGAGCACGTGGACGCCGGGGTTGCGCGGCTGCGGCGGTGCGTACCCGTCCCACGCGATCGGCGACCGATTGGCCTGGGCATCGCCGAAGGCCGCCATGGGACGCTCGGACTTCTGCGCGTGGCGGGCACGCAGGGCGTCGTAGTCGGCCTTCGTGGCCTCCATCAGCGCCGGCCGCTGCTTGTCATCGAGCAACGCTGCGGCTGTGGGAACCGAGCGTGACGCGTCCTTGACCCACACAACGGGACCGTCGTACTTCCGGTCGATCTTGACGGCGGTGTGGGCGCGAGACGTCGTCGCGCCACCGATCAGCAACGGGATCGAGAGACCGACGCGCTGCATCTCCGTCGCGAAACCGACCATCTCGTCGAGGCTCGGCGTGATCAGACCCGACAGTCCGATGATGTCGGCGCCGACCTCCTGGGCCGTGTCGAGGATCTTCTGTGCCGGCACCATCACGCCGAGGTCGATGACCTCGTAGTTGTTGCAGGACAGCACGACACCGACGATGTTCTTGCCGATGTCGTGGACGTCGCCCTTGACGGTGGCGAGGACGATGGTGCCGTTGGTGTCCTTGCTGTGGGCCAGCTCAGGGTTGTTGGCCTTCTCCTCCTCGATGAAGGGGATCAGGTAGGCGACGGCCTTCTTCATCACGCGGGCCGACTTCACGACCTGCGGCAGGAACATCTTGCCCGCGCCGAACAGGTCGCCGACGACGTTCATGCCGTCCATGAGCGGACCCTCGATGACCTCGATCGGCCGGCCACCACGAGCCGAGATCTCCTGGCGCAGCTCCTCGGTGTCGCCCTCGACGAATCCGTCGAGGCCCTTCACGAGGGCGTGGGTGATCCGCTCGGCGACGGGCAGCGAGCGCCACTCCTCCTCGGCAGCCTCGACGACCTCCCCGGTCCCCCGGTGCCGCTCGGCCAGCTCGAGGAGACGCTCCGTAGCGGCGAGGGTGTCGTCGGTGCGGTTGAGGATGACGTCCTCGATCGCATCGCGCAGCTCAGGGTCGATCGTGTCGTAGGGCACCAGCGCGCCGGCGTTGACGATGCCCATGTCGAGCCCGGCCTCGATGGCGTGGAACAGGAAGACCGCGTGGATCGCCTCGCGGACCGCGTTGTTGCCTCGGAAGCTGAACGAGACGTTCGAGATGCCGCCCGAGACCTTGGCGCCGGGCAGGTTCTGCTTGATCCAGCGCGTGCCCTCGATGAAGTCGACGCCGTACGTCGCGTGCTCCTCGATGCCGGTGGCCACAGCGAACACGTTGGGATCGAAGATGATGTCCTCGGCCGGGAAGCCGACCTTGTCGACGAGGATCCGGTAGGCCCGCTCGCAGATCGCCTTGCGCCGCTCGAGATTGTCCGCCTGACCGTCCTCGTCGAAGGCCATCACGACCGCGGCCGCGCCATACTTCTTGCACAGGTTGGCCTGCTGGATGAACTTCTCCTCGCCCTCCTTCATGGAGATCGAGTTGACGATCGGCTTGCCCTGGACACAACGCAGACCGGCCTCGATGACCTCCCACTTGGAGGAGTCGATCATCAGCGGCACGCGGCTGATGTCGGGCTCACTGGCGATCAGCTTGACGAAGCGGTCCATGGCCGCGACGCCGTCGATCATGCCTTCGTCCATGTTGATGTCGATGACCTGGGCGCCGGCCTCGACCTGCTGCGCCGCGACCGAGAGCGCGGTGTCGTAGTCGCCGTCCTTGATCAGGTTGCGGAAGCGCGCTGATCCGGTGATGTTCGTGCGCTCGCCGACGTTGACGAAGAGGCTGTCGTCGTTGATCGTGAACGGCTCGAGCCCGGACAGGCGCATGGCCGGCTCGTTGGTCACGGGCTGACGGACCGCGCGGCCCTCCATCTGTCGAGCGATCTCGGCGATGTGGGCCGGCGTCGTTCCGCAGCAACCGCCGACCAGGTTGAGGAAGCCGGCCTCGGCGAACTCGACGAGCACGCCCGCGGTGTCCTCCGGCGCCTCGTCGTACTCACCGAAGGCGTTGGGCAGACCGGCGTTCGGGTACGCCGAGACGAACGAGTCGGCGAGCCGCGAGAGCTCGGCGACATAGGGGCGCATCTCCTTGGCGCCGAGCGCGCAGTTGAGGCCGACCGCCAGCGGGTTCGCGTGGCGCACGGAGTCCCAGAACGCCTCGGTGACCTGACCGGAGAGCGTGCGTCCAGAAGCGTCGGTGATGGTGCCCGAGATGACGACCGGCCAACGCCGGCCCGACTCCTCGAAGAGCGTCTCGACCGCGAAGATCGCGGCCTTGGCGTTGAGGGTGTCGAAGATGGTCTCGATGAACAGCATGTCCGATCCGCCGTCCACCAGGCCGCGCGCGGCCTCGAGGTAGGCGTCGACGAGTTGTTCGTAGGAGACGTTGCGCGCACTCGGGTCGTTGACGTCGGGGCTGATCGAGGCGGTGCGCGTGGTCGGACCGAGCGCGCCCGCGACGTACCTTGTGCGGCCGGTGGTCGCAGCGACCTCGTCAGCGATCCCACGAGCCAGGCGCGCGGACTCGAGGTTCAGCTCGTAGGACAGCGACTCCATGCCGTAGTCGGCCAGGGAGACGGCGTTCGAGTTGAACGTGTTGGTCTCGATGATGTCGGCGCCGGCCTCGAGATATTCGCGGTGAATGCCGCCGATGATGTCCGGCTGACTGATCGAGAGCAGGTCGTTGTTGCCGACGACGTCCTTGGGCCAGTCCTCGCGGCTCGCGAACCGCTCGCCGCGGTAGCCCGACTCGTCGGGACGGTCGCGCTGGATCGCCGTACCCATGGCGCCGTCGATGATCACGATCCGCTCGTGCAGCAGCGTGGTCAGCTCGTCGGTTGCATCCGGTCGCCATACCGACGCCGGTGGCCTGTCCAGAGCCATGGAACCATCCCTTCCAAAGTATGGAAGGCGCCCTTGGTGATTCGGTCGAGCGTGGCGGACGGGCACCTGTGCGGCCCTTCCGTTGCAACGCCTCTCGACTGTTGTCCATCCTAACCCTGATCGCTGACTAGGCTGGACGAATGATGGAGATCGAGACGGTCCCCGAACTGGTCCGCCCCCTGGTGATCGCCGCCTTCGAAGGCTGGAACGACGCAGCCGAGTCCGCGACGGCGGTCGTGGACCACCTGATGCGGGCCTGGGGTGCCAAGGTGGTCGCCGCCATCGATCCGGAGGAGTACTACGACTTCCAGGTCAATCGGCCGACCATCGGCATCGACGAGAACGGCTTCCGCAAGCTCACCTGGCCGAGCACCCACGTCGCGATCGCCTCTCCCCCGCAGCTCGACCGTGACGTCGTCTTCATCCGCGGGATCGAGCCCAACATGAAGTGGCGACAGTTCACCTCCGAACTGCTCCAGACCATCGATGAGCTCGGGTGCGAGCTGTTCGTGACGTTGGGCGCACTGCTCTCTGACAGTCCCCACACTCGACCGATCCCTGTGTCGGGTTCGACGACCGAGCCCGACCTGATGGAGAAGCTCGACCTCGAGCAGTCCACCTACGAGGGTCCGACCGGAATCGTCGGCGTGCTCATGGATGCATGCGCGCGCGTCGACATCCCTGCGATGGCCTACTGGGCGGCGGTCCCCCACTACGTCGCGCAGCCGCCCTGCCCCAAGGCCACCTTGGCACTGCTGACCCGTCTCGAGGACCTCCTCGAGATCCCGATGCCGCTCGGCGACCTGCCCGACGAGGCGCAGGCATGGGAGCGCGGCGTCAACGAGCTCGCCGAGGACGACGAGGACATCGCCGACTACGTACGCTCGCTCGAGGAGTCGCGCGACACCGCCGACCTGCCCGAGGCGACGGGCGAGGCCATTGCCCGGGAGTTCGAGCGGTACCTCAAGCGCCGCGGCGACGGCGACTGACCGGTCCGGTCAGAAGGCGAGACCGAGCGCCGCATCGAGCGCCGGCAGCAGCGTGACCGCGGCATCGGGGTCGCTGTTGTCGGCGAGACCGTCGGTGCCGAGGGTGGCCTTGACCCATGCGTCCACGACGGCCGTGGCCCGGGGAGCGTCGATGTCGTCAGCGAGCGCCGCGAGGATCTCCTCGACCACCGGAGCGGCAGGGGCTCCCGCACCGAGGGCCAGCGCGCGACGCCACTCGGTGACGTCGTCGACCGCCTGCCACAGGTGGGCGTCGGTCCACTCCCAGTCCTCGCGGTAGTGGTGCCGCATCAGCGCGAGACGGATGGCCATCGGGTCGATGTCGCTGTTGCGCAGCGCTGAGACGAAGACCAGGTTGCCGAGGGACTTGGACATCTTCTGACCGTCGTAGGCGACCATCCCGGCGTGGGCGTAGCCCTTCGCGAACGGCTCACCGCTCGCGACCTGGACGTGGCCCGCGCACATCTCGTGGTGCGGGAAGACCAGGTCGCTGCCGCCGGCCTGGACGTCGAAGGCGGGGCCGAGGTGCTGCAGCGCGATCGCGGCGCACTCGATGTGCCAGCCGGGTCGCCCACGACCGAAGGGGCTCTCCCAAGCTGGCTCGCCCTCCCGCTCGCCACGCCACACGACGCAGTCGAGCGGGTCCTTCTTGCCCGGGGTGTCGGGGTCGCCACCGCGCTCGGCGAAGAACGCCAGCATCGTGTCGCGGTCATAGTTGGACTCCTCGCCGAACGCCGGGTCGGCGGTGACGGAGAAGTAGAGGTCCCGGTCGACGCGGTAGACCGAACCCGCGGCCTCGAGCCGCTGGATCAGGTCGATGACGAGCGGGATCGACTCGACTGCGCCGACGTACTCGGCCGGCGGAAGGACGCGCAGCGCCTCCATGTCCTTGCGGAACAGCTCGGTCTCGCGCTCCGCGAGGTCGACCCAGTCCACCCCCACCTTGTCGGCGCGCTCGAGCAGCGGGTCGTCGACGTCGGTGACGTTCTGGACGTAGCGCACGTCGTGACCCGCGGCACGCCACGCCCGGTTCAGCAGGTCGAAGGCGATGTAGGTGTTGGCGTGGCCGATGTGGGTGGCGTCATACGGCGTGATGCCGCAGACATAGAGGCGCGCGGCACCGTCGGGCTCGTGCGTGACCTTGCCACCGGAGGCGGTGTCGTGGAGGACGACCGGGGGGCCGGAGACCGGGAGCACCGGGACACCCGGGGCATTCCATGCGCGCATGCCTTGATGCTAGTTGCTGGTGTCGGGACCCGGATCAGAAGGGCGGCCACGGGATGGGCGGCCAGCCGTCTGAAGGGTCGGGCAGGACTCCGGCAGCGAGCAACCTCTCGGTACGTCGTTCCAACGCCGCGATCTCGTGTTCGGCCAGATGCTCGGCCAACTGCTCGCCGAGTTCGCCCCGCACGGCTTCGAGCACGCGGCGTACGACGTCGATCTCGTCGTCGTGGAGCGGCGAGCCCGCCCAGCCCCAGAGCACGGTGCGGAGCTTGGGCTCGTGATGGAAGGCGATGCCGTGGTCGACGCCGTACCGATGGCCTCCGGGCATCGCCAGCACATGCCCGCCCTTGCGGTCCGCGTTGTTGGCGAGCACGTCGAAGACGGCGATCCGGCGCAGGGCCACGGTGTCCTCGTGGACGAGCACGACCGGACGGTCGCGATCGTCGAGGCCTTCGATGACGTTCAGCCAGCCCTCGGGCTCACTGCCCGCGGGCTGCAGCGTGACTGCCTCGACCTCGGCGTCGATGCTCTGCCAGTCCTGGACCATGCCCGGCCCGTGCGGGCCGTCACCGATCCAGGTGCGGGGAACGACATTCCAACCGGTTGCCTCGGACAGCAGCCATGCGCTGACCTCGCGCCCGGCGAGCGTCCCGTCGGGGAAGTCCCACAACGGCCGCTCGCCCCTGACCGGTTTGTAGACGACCTCGCAGCCGTCCGACTCTGCGAGGAAGGTCGCGTTGGAGGCCGGCATGATCCGGCCCTTGATCTCCAGGCTCACCGGCGACGGGTGCTCACGGGTCGCGGCGCTTGAAGCCGTTGGCCCGCACGCACAGGTGGCCGTCGGGATCGATCGGCTGCCCGCAGAACGGGCAGCTCGGGCGACCAGCGCCGACGACGTTCTCGGCGCGGCTCACGAACGCCCGCGCCTGACCGGGCTCCAGACGGACCAGCAGCATCTCGGCTGCCTCCTCACCCGAGGACAGCTCCGCAGGCTCCTCGCCGACCGGGAAGACCTCAACGACGACCCGCTCGTCGTCGGGATCCCATGACAGGGTCATCGTTCCGGCGCGGAACTCCTCCTCGATCGGCGACTCCAAGGGATCGTCGTCCGCTAGTCCGAACGGAGCCACCGCCGGCACCAGCGCCTGGGTGCGGCCGTCCGCGATCACCTCGTCGAGCAGTTCGCCGATGCGTTCGGCGAGAGCCTCGACCTGCTGCTTCTCCAGGGCGACCGACACCAACCGCTGACCGGTGCGGGCCTGCAGGAAGAAGGTTCGGCTGCCGGGCTCGCCGACGGTGCCGGCGACGAAGCGCTCGGGCGGGTCGAATCCGTGGACGATCGGCATGTCGTCGAGCCTAGTGGTCGGTCACAGCCCGTCAGGCAGGACCGGCGCCGCCGCCGACCACGGCGCCCGTGTCGGAGGACTTCCGGGCCCTTGTCTTGCCCGAGCGCCGACCGGCAGGCTTCGGCGCCAGCCACCCAAGATCCCCCTCGTGGGTGTTGCTCGCGAGAACATAGGGCCGGTCGTCGGCGTACCTGATGATCGAGATGGACGCGGGGTCGACATTGATCCGCTGGAACAGGTCGAGGTGCATGCCGAGTGCGTCCGCGAGCAGCGACTTGATGATGTCCCCGTGACTGACCGCCACCCACACGGCCTCGGCACCGTGGGCGGCGGTGAGCGCTGCGTCGACACGTCGCACGGCCGAGACCGCGCGGTGTTGCATCGCGACCATGGATTCGCCGCCTGGAAACGTGACCGCCGAGGGCTGCCGCTGGACGGTCGACCAGAGCGGCTCCTTGGCGAGCTCGCGAATCGTCCGGCCCTGCCACTCGCCGTAGTCGCACTCGGCCAGTGACTTGTCCGTGACGGTCTTCTCGACCGGCCGTCCGGCGTCTCGCTGCGCATCGGCGACCGCACGCGCCGTCTGCCGGCACCGCTCCTGGGGGCTGGTCACGAGCGCTGCGATCGGGACCGATGCGATCCGCGCCCCGGCTCGCTTCGCCTGCTCGATGCCGAGATCGTCCAGGCGGACGCCGGGGGTCCGGCCGGCGAGGAGCCCGGACGCGTTGGCGGTGGTGCGCCCGTGGCGAACCAGCAGGAGGGTGGCCATGGCACGAGCGTAGAGCCATGGACACACCTGCCGTGCACGTGCGGGCACCACCTTCCCGTCTCGGCAGGGCTCTGGAAGGATCAGGACTCCAGCAACTCAACCGCACTCGGGAGCGTGTTGTGAACATGACTGTGCATGCGCTGCTGGCCCGGCCAGTGGGCGCAGGTGCCACCTCCAGACGGGTGGCGCTCGTCGTGGCGTCGCTCGCGCTCGCCGTCGGCTGCGCCGGGCCGGCGATCGGACAACCACCGGTGGGCGATCCGCCGGCCGTCAAGGCAGCCCGGACACCGCTGATCACCTCGGTCGTCGTAGGGCCCGGGCCGGTCGCCCACATCGTCGGAGTGGCACGACAGAAGCGAGTCGTCATCCAGGTGCGCTCCGGGAAACGGTGGCGCACTGCGGCAAGGGCGCGAGTCCGGCGACATGCATTCTCCGCGCGCGTCGCTCTCAGCGCCACGAAGGTCGGCCGGGTGCGCATCGTCGGGGGCGGCCGGTCCAGCAAGGCACGCCCACTGCCGCGAGCGGTCGCAGGGGAGGCCACAGGCCTGGCCGACGCCTCGGCCGCGCCAGGAGCGCCGGTCGGTCCCCGTCAGCCGCACCCCCAGGAACCTGCCGGGCCCTCTGACGAGTGCGGTCCTCGACCACGCAAGGCTGACGGAACCTTCTGGTCCTGCTCGTTCTTCGACGACTTCGACGGCACCACCTTGAACCGGGACAAGTGGGTGCCGCAGACGGACTTCAACAGTGGTGAGCAGCAGGCGCGCTACGCCTGCTACCGAGACGACCCGAAGAACGTCTCGGTGTCGGGAGGTCGCCTTCGCCTCACGCTGCGGCACGGCACCACGCCCCGGACCTGCCTCAAGAAGGCGAACCCGGCAACGACGTACACCTCGGGCGGAGTGATGTCCTACGACAGGTTCAGTCAGCAGTACGGCCGCTTCGAGGCCCGCTTCTCCAACACGGCCTCGACCGTGCCCGGCCTGCACGAGGCCTTCTGGCTGTGGCCCGACGCCCGCTTTCAGAACCCGTTCGAGCTGTGGCCCACGGCCGGGGAGATCGACATCACCGAGACCTACTCCCAACACCCCTCCCTCGCCATCCCCTTCCTGCACTACACCTGGAATGACAACGGCGGGCCGCGCCCGGGCGTGAACACGTCCTGGAACTGTCGCGCACAGCGAGGCACGGACAACACCTACCTGCTCGAGTGGTCACCCGAGCGCATCGACATCAGTGTGAACGGCAGTCCGTGTCTGACGAACACCTCGGCGAACAAGGCGTTCGACAAGCGTTACATCGTCGCGCTCACCATGTTGATCGGAACGTCCGACAACCGGGCGACCGATGCGACGCCGGTGCCGGCGACCATGAGCGTCGACTACGTCCGCGTCTGGGAGTGAATGCCCTAGCGTGGTGACGTGATCGTCGACAGCGCTGTCTACCGCCACGGCGTCCGAGTCCCGGTGGACTGCCGTCTCCATGACTATGCCGCCCTGCGAGAGGCCGCTCGCACCGGCGACGGGGAGCACCATGACTTCGTCTGGGTGGGCCTGTACGAGCCCAGTCACATCGAGCTCGGCGAGATCGCCAAGGCGTTCGACCTGCATCCGCTGGCTGTCGAGGATGCCGTCGTCGCCCACCAGCGTCCCAAGCTCGAGACCTACGCGAACAGCCTGTTCCTGGTCCTCAAGACCCTCTGGTACGTCGACGAGGACGATGCCGTCGAGACCGGCGAGATCAACCTCTTCATCGGCCCCGACTTCGTGATCACCGTCCGCCACGGCCGCGGCTCCGCGCTCAGCGATGCCCGACACGCGCTCGAGCAGAAGCAGGCCGTGCTCGACCACGGCCCGTCGTCGGTGGTGTACGCCGTGTGCGACGCGGTCGTCGACGGATACACGGCGGTGGTGGCCGAGCTGCAGATCGACGTCGACGAGGTCGAGGCGTCGGTGTTCTCCGACGAGCGCACCCAGGACGGCGACCGGATCTATGTGCTCAAGCGGGAGCTCGCCGAGGTACGCCGAGCAGTGCTCCCGTTGCGCGAGCCCATGCGGCGCTTCGCGACCGCCTCGGTCGATCTCGTCGAGGAGGCCGCCGGGCCGTTCTTCCGGGACGTCAGTGACCACCTCGCCCAGGCGGCCGACGAGATCGACACCCTCGAGGATCTGCTGTCCTCGGCGTTCGACGCCCACGCCTCCCGCATCGCCCTGCAGCAGAACGACGACATGCGCAAGATCTCGGCCGGCGCGGCCCTGGTCGTCGTACCGACCCTGATCGCAGGGATCTATGGCATGAACTTCACGCACATGCCGGAGCTGTCGTGGACCTACGGCTATCCGTTCGCGATCCTGTTGATGCTCGCGTCCGTCGGCGGCTTGTGGATCCTCTTCAAGCGATCCGGCTGGTTCTAGTCAGGCGGTCAGCACACCGGTGGCCACGAACACCAGGACGGCGGCACCGAGGACGACGCGATAGGCCACGAACGGCGTGTAGGACCTCGTGGTGACCCACTTCAGCAGCCACGCGATGGCGGCGTACCCGACGACGAACGAGACGACGGTCGCCAGGGCCGTCGGGCCCCAGCCATAGGCCGCCTCCCCGGCGTGCGCCTTGCCGACGTTGGAGATCTCCTTGAGCTCGAAGACGCCGGCCCCCACGACGGCCGGGATGGCGAGCAGGAAGGCGAAGCGGGTCGCGGCCTCCCGCTCGTAGCCGAGGAAGCGGCCCATCGACAGCGTCGCACCCGAGCGGGAGACACCCGGCACGAGGGCGAGCGCCTGGGCGCCACCCATGAGCGCGGCGTCGCGCAGGGTCATCTGCTTGATGGCACGTTCGTTCTTGCCGATCCGGTCGGCGAGGCCGAGGACCAGACCCATCACGATCAGCGTGCAACCGATGATCCACAGGTTGCGGAAGTCCTTCTCGATGATGTCCTTGAGCAGGACGCCGAGGACGACGATCGGCACGGAGCCGACGATGATGTACCAGCCCATCCGGGCATCGAGCGCGCCGCGATATTCGGGCTTGAACAGCGACAGCACCCAGGCTCGAGCGATCCGCCAGATGTCGTTGCGGAAGTAGACGAGGACAGCGAGCTCGGTCCCGATCTGGATGACGGCCGTGAAAGCCGCTCCAGGGTCGCCCCACCCGAACAGTTCGGGGAAGATCCGCAGGTGCGCGCTGCTGGAGATCGGGAGGAACTCGGTCAGTCCCTGGAGCACGCCGAGGAACAGAGCCTGGAGATAGTCGACCACGAAGCGTCATCGTAGAGGGCGGCCCCTTCGGCGGCTCGTACGCCCGCCGTCGGCGCGCCCGATGGGCCCGGCGCGAGCCGGGCGGATAGTTTGTCCGACATGCAGCAGCGGTACGTCGGCGCCAGTGGCCTCCAGGTCTCGCGTCTCGCCCTCGGAACGATGACCTGGGGCAAGGACACCGACGAGCACGAGGCCCGGGACCAACTCACCCCGTTCGTCGAGGCCGGCGGTACGACGATCGACACGGCCGCCGGATACACCGACGGTCGCTCCGAGGCCCTGATCGGCTCGTTGATCGGCGACGTCGTACGCCGTGACGACGTGGTGCTGGCGACCAAGGCGGGCATCTGGCGCAAGGGCTCCGAGCGCCTCGTCGACACGTCCCGCGGGGCGCTGCTGCGCGGCCTGGACACGTCGCTCAAACGACTCGGGACCGATCACGTCGATCTGTGGCAGGTCCACATCTGGAGTGACGACGTGCCTCTCGAGGAGACGCTGGGCGCGCTCGACCTCGCGGTCACGAGCGGCCGGGCGACGTACGTCGGGATCTCCAACTACAACGGCTGGCAGACCGCCCGGGCGGTGACCCTGCAGGAGGCTGTTGCCGGGCGGGCGCGGATCGCGTCGACCCAGATGGAGTACTCCCTCGTCAATCGGCGGATCGAGCGCGAGGTGCTGCCTGCCGTCGAGGCGCTCGGGCTGGGCCTGTTCCCGTGGTCTCCGCTGGGCCGCGGGGTCCTGACCGGGAAGTACCGCGCCGGCACCCCTTCCGACTCCCGAGCCGCATCCCCCGTCTTCGCGGGCTTCGTCGATGCCTACATGGACGACCACAGCCGCGGCATCGTCGAAGCAGTGGCGCGCGCGGCCGACGGGCTCGGCTGGACACCGCTCGAGGTCGCCCTCGTGTGGGTCCGCGACTCCCCCGGCGTCACCGCCCCGATCGTCGGGGCCCGTACGGCGGCGCAACTCGCCGTTGCCCTCGGCTCCGAGAGCAAGGTCCTGCCGCCCGAGATCCGCGCGGCACTGGACGACGTCTCCGGCGGCGCTGCATGAGCACCTCCCTGTCCATGCTCCGGCCCGGCGTGATGCGCGGACTCGGGCGTGGGGTGGAGTGGGAGTTCGACCGGGTCACCTTCGACCGGGCGTTCTCCCGCAACATGGTCGCGAAGCTGCTGGTCGAACGTGCCGAGCACGGTGGCTGGGAGTTGGACCGCGTGCAGATCGGCCCGGACGGCCGGCGTCGCGTGGTGCTGCGACGCAAGATCATCCGGGCCGTCCGCACGGCCTGACCGCTCGCGCGGATCAGCGGATCTGCTGGAGGAATCCCGCCACGTGGGTTCGCAGGTCGGCCGACAGGCGGGACAGTTCGAGGGACGCGCCGGTCATCTCGCTGGCACCCGTGCTGGTCGCGATGGTGGCGTCGCCGATCGCGGTGACGTCCTCGTTCACCCCGGAAACAGCACTTGCTGCCTCAGTGGTGGTCCGACTCAGCTCGGCCGCCGCGTGCCGCTGTTCCCCGACCGCGCCCGCGATGGTGGCGACGTTGTCGCCCATTCCCTGCACTGCGAGGCCGATCGTGTCGATCGCACCGACCGCAGCGTTGGCGGCGGCCTGGATCGCATGCACCTGCTGTTCGATCCGGCTGGTGGCGTCGGCGGTCTCGGAGGCCAGGTTCTTGACTTCGGAGGCCACGACCGCGAAGCCCTTGCCGTACTCCCCAGCGCGGGCGGCCTCGATCGTCGCGTTGAGCGCGAGGAGGCGGGTCTGACTGGCCACCTGGCTGATCACACCGACCACGTCGCCGATCTCCTGCGAGGCCGACGACAGGCTCTGCACCGTCGACAACACCTGTTGGGTCTCCTCGACGGCGCGGACGCCTGCGTCGTTGGACTGGCGCGCCTGTTCCTCGATCGCCTTCACCGTGCTCACCAACTCCTCGACCGCCGCAGCGGCGACGGTGACGGCGTCCGCCGCGAGGTGCGAGTTGTCGGAGACCTGAGCCGCCCTGCTCGCCGTACCCTCGGCATTGGCCGCCAGGGTGCGCGACGACGCCTCCATCTCGGCCGCCGCGGCGGCCACCTGGTCGGACAGACCGAGGACAGCCTCCTCGAATCCGTCAGCGAGCTCGAGGCGTTGCCTCTCCTGGATCGCCAGCTGCTCGTTGGCATCAGCCATCGCCGCGATCGCGGTGTTGATCGTGACCGCTCCGGCGCGGAAGGAGCCGAGCATGCCGCGCACGAGGAAGCGGCGGAAGAACTTGCCCTCCGCCGCGAACTCGAGCGAAGCGGACGACTCCCGGACATAGGCGTCGGTGCGGTCGAGGAGCTCGTTGACGGCGGACCGGGCGGCCAGCAGGTCGGGGTCGTCACCGATGATCCCCACACGAGGCTCGAGATCACCCGCTGCAGCGGCCCGGCAGACCTGCGTCACGGCGCGCAGCGCGGCTCGGCAACGCTCGAGCTCGGCGCGCACCTCCACGTCGACCGTCGCCGGCTCCAACGGGCTGGTCATCGCGGGGTCCCCGACGAATTGTTCGGGGGAGCGCAGCGGAGGAGAAGAAATCGTTGGGGTGCTCATGCCGCCACCTCCACGTCGTTGTTGAGGGCCCACACGTATTCGTCATAGGTCAGCCCGGCTTCTGCGAGCGTCTGTTCCAACAACTGCCGGCCCGCCTCCACGGCCTCGCGAGCGTTGCCGTGCTTGCGCTCCTCGGTCAGGAGACGCTCGTAGAGGGTCTTGATGCTCGCCAGCGCGCCAGGCTCCGCCGTACGCCGGTTCGAGTGATAGCCGACGACCGCGCCTGACCGGTCACAGGTGGGCGTGACGTGCGCGAGCACCCAGTAGTGCGTGCCGTCCGCGCTGAGGTTCATCACGTAGGCGAAGATCTCCTGGCCTGCCGAGATCTTGTCCCACAGCAACCAGAACACGCTGCGAGGCATGTCCGGGTGGCGGATCACGTTGTGCGGCTGCCCGATCAGGTCCGCTTCGGCGTACCCGCTGATCTCGACGAACAGGTCGTTGACATAGGTCAGCCGGCCCTGGCGGTCGGTCTTGGACACGATGATCTGGTCGGGACGGAACGTCTTCTCGACGCCGGACGGCGTGACGGCGGTGCGTGCCACGGTGTGACTCCCCTCTGCCCGTCCGGTGGACGGCTCATGGGGAGAATCGTCCGCAACAGAGCAGGGTTGAGCGATCTGAAGCGGATCGGGACGGTCCCAGGAACGACTCAGACCTGGTCGAGGAAGCGGTCCATCACCCGCGCCCCGAACCGCAGGGAGTCGACCGGCACCCGTTCGTCGACCCCGTGGAAGAGTGAGGTGAAGTCGAGGTCCTCGGGCAGCCGCAGCGGGGTGAAACCGTAGGACCGCAGCCCGCCGAGCTTGTTGAAGTGCTTGGCGTCGGTGCCGCCACTCATCAGGTACGGCGCGACCAGGGCATCCGGGTCCTCCGCCAGCAGGCTCCGGGTCATTGCGTCGACCAGGGCACCGTCGTACGGCGTCTCCCACGGGGCCTGCTTGGACAGGAACTCCGTCTCGATCCCCTCGCCGGTGAGCTCGGCGAGAGTGGAGAAGAACTCGTCCTCGTAGCCGGGCAGGAAGCGTCCGTCGACGTGGGCGGTGGCGTCGGTCGGGATCACGTTGACCTTGTATCCGGCACCGAGCATGGTCGGATTGGTCGAGTTGCGCAGCACGGCTCCGAGCATCCGCGCGGCGTCTCCGAACTCCTCGACCAGTGCTGGCGCGTTCTCAGGTGTTGCCTCCACGCCGGCCAACTCCCCCACGGTCGCCAGCAGCGTCCGCATCGTCGGGGTGAGTCGGACCGGCCAGTCGTGGGCGCCGATCCTGGCCACGGCCGCCGCCAGGCGGGTGACTGCGTTGTCGTCGTTGAGCATCGAGCCGTGGCCGGCCCGGCCGCGTGCGGTCAGACGCATCCACGCCATGCCCTTCTCCGCTGCCTCGATCAGGTAGAGCCGGCGTCCACGGACCGTCGTGCTGAACCCGCCGACCTCGCCGACCGCTTCGGTGCAGCCTTCGAACCACTCGGCGTGGTTCTGGACCAGCAGCTCGGCGCCGTTGTGTCCGCCGGCCTCCTCGTCGGCGGTGAAGCACAGCACGATCTCTCGGTCCGGCACGCGACCGTCCCGCTGGCGCGCGCGGACGACGGAGAGCAGCATCGCGTCGAAGTCCTTCATGTCGACCGCGCCGCGTCCCCAGACACTGAGCCCACCTTCTTGGCAGTCCTCGACCTCGCCGCTGAAGGGATGGATCGTCCAGTCCTCCGCAGCCGCAGGTACGACGTCGAGGTGCCCGTGCAGCAGGAGCGCTCCCTTGGTGTTGCTGGCGCCGCCTGGTGCGCCGCCCCAGCGAGCGAGCACGTTGGCGCGGCCGGGCCGGGTCTCGATGACCTCGGCCGCGATCCCGACGTCGTCGAGAAGTGCGGCGACGTGTTCCGCCGCTTTGCGCTCCCCCGGTCCGTCGTCGCTGCCGTAGTTGGAGGTGTCGATCCGGATGAGGTCGCGACACAGGTCGACGACCTCGGCTGCGACATCGGTTCCCGAGGCGGTGACGCTGGTGGATTCGGCCATGTCGTCATCGTTGCACGGCTTCGCGTGTCGGATGCCCTAGCGTGCTCCCGTGGCCGAGCGCAGGTGGAAGCAATACCGACCGGGGAACAGTTCCGTGCCGGACGGTTCACCCGCATCCCCGCCGACCCATTCGGCGTACCGGCCGCCGAAGGAGCCGAAGCCCGTCCGCACGTTGGAGGAGCGGACGATCCGACCGGCCCCCGGTGGCCCCCGTTTCAGGTCCGCGGGAATCGGTGTGGCCGCGGCTGCTGTCGTGGCCGGGCTCATCTTCGCCCGGACTGCCGGGGACGACACCGGCCATGACTTCGCGACGGCGGGCGAGGCCCAGGCTGACGAGGCACAAGCCGACACCAGCTTCACCGCATTGCTTGCGGCGCTCCGGCAGGAACGCGGTTCGACGATGGTGCGAGCGGCCGTCATCTACCCGGACTATTCGATCGTCACGGTTCCCTACAAGGAGGACACCCCGACCGACGAACGCGCGCTGATCTATCACTGGGACGGCAAGCTCAACGAGCCGAGCAAGAGCACCGCCGACGAGGAGATCTTCGACCTCTCAACCGTGGACGCCGGCATGC
>JASLDK010000388.1 GCA_030145945.1 Nocardioides sp. | reverse complement strand
GCAGGGGCGGCGTCGGGCGCGCGGTCACTCATGGACGACAATCTAGGGATGACCATGGAGATGTTCGTGCACGACGAGATTCCGACCGACCAGGTCGAGCGTCGTGAGGCAGCCGTCTCCGGTCTTGCGGACACGGTTCGTGACCTCGTCGACGCCACCATCCGCAGCACGGTCGCCGACGAAGAGCTGGCCGCGGTCCGCACCGAGGTCGAGGGTCTGGTCGCTCGCCTGCGACAGCATCAACTGCCCGGCCCGGCGGGCGTCCGCTACAACTCCGAGGGTCGCAGCTGGAACTGGGGCAACGCCGTCGTCGGCCGCGGGAACGCGGTCGCACCGCCGGTCGACATCGTCCACGACGGGTTCGGCAACGCCCACGCCGAGATGACGCTCGGGGCAGCGTACGAAGGTCCCCCCGGGATGGTCCATGGCGGCGTCTCCGCGCTGATGCTCGACCAGATCATGGGCGAGACGGCGAGCGGGTTCAAGCGACTCACGATGACCGGGACGCTCACCCTGCGCTACCGGCGCCCACTCCCGCTCGGTCCGGTCCGGATGGAGGCCCGGATCGCGCACGAGGTGGGCCGCAAGATCACCGTCGAAGCCCAGATCGGCGTCCCCGGTGAGGATTCCGCGGTCGAGGCCACCGGTCTCTTCCTGATCCCGAGTTGGGCACCGATCGACGAGTCCGACGCGAGCTGGTCCCGCTCAGCCGAGGGCTGAGGGCCGATCCACCTGGTCCACCAGGCGTTGCGGCGCCTGCAGGCAGAACGAGTCCGTGAGCAGTTCTGCCATCTCCTCCCAGTCGGTGTCGTCGTCGATCAGGAGTCCGACGACGTTGCCGCCCCAGTCGCTCTTGAAGTACGGCGCGCCCAGGTGCTGGAACGCCATCACCTCCTCCGGCTCGGCCCGGAAGGTGATCCGGAACAACTGGTCCTCCCCGCCGAACACGTGCGCGACCGTGGTCGTCGTACCTCCCACCCGCCAGCGCACCCCCACCCAGGCCTCCTCCTCATGGCACTGCGGAAGGGTCGCGAAGATCGCCCGCAGCCGGGCCAGATAGGAGTCAGGTACGTCGGGACGGGTCGCGCGAGCCACGTCCGGAAATCTCCCACATGGCACCGACAGCGATCCGCGCCGCGAGCCCGGGACGCCAATGTCAACAAGTTCTTGACATCGGGGCGTCGTCAAGAGATCGTTGACTCATGGCCTTCAAGTCCGGAACGCCCCTGACCCCGACGACCTTCTCGTTGATGATGATCGGCATCGCACTCAACGTGCTCGGCATGTCCCTGCACGGAACGCTGCGCGGACTCACCCAGGGAGCCGGGGTGCTGACGATCGTGATCGCCGTCGCCCTGATCTCCGCGCAGATGAGCAAGCCGAAGCAGGACGGGATGTGGCTCCCGAGCCGCGACGAGGACGAGCAGTGACCGATCTCGCCGACGTCCTCGGCCGGGCGATCCTGACCGGCACGGACCCGTCCGACCACCTCTTCCTGGTCCGGCGTACCGCCGACGCGGACGTCGTCGCCGGCGACCTCCTCCAGCAGGCCGTCAACGCCGCTCGCGCCGCAGGGCACAGTTGGTCGGCCATCGGCGCCACTCTCGGCCTGACCCGGCAGGCAGCACAGCAGCGCTTCGGCCGCGATGCACCACTCGGGACCGAGGAGCGCTGGTTGGGCCCCGTCACCGCGTTCGACGAGATGCAGGAACTGGATCTCGCCGGCCGCCTGGGATGGCGTACGACGGGCGCGGGACTGCTGCGCCACCGGGTCGTGCGCACCCCCACGCAGTGGGAGCACAAACGCGTCATGTGGACCAGCGGCCTGGCTCGCCACCCCAAGGACGGCTGGGAGGTCGGCTGTCGCGCGTTCCCGTGGGTCTATCTCGTCCGCGACACCGGCATCCCTGCGTTGACCGACTGAGCCGTCCGGCTCGAGGCTCAGGCGCGGTGCCCGGTCAGCGCCATGCCCACACCGAGCCCGATCATCGACGTGCCTCCAACAGCACCGAGCACACTCCCCCGTCGTTCGGAGGCGACGAACCAGTCGCGAGCGCGACCGGCCGCGAGCGCCCACGTCGAGTCACAGACGAACCCCAGCGCCACGGCGACACAGCCGAGCACGAACATCTGCAGCGGCACTGACGTCGCGTCGGCGGACCGATCCACGAACGGCGGCAACAGCGCCGCGAACATCATGAAGCCCTTCGGGTTGCTGACACCGACGACGAACCCCTGACGCAGCGCCTTGCCGGTCGACAGCGGCGTCCGGGCGCCGCCGTCGCCGAAGGACATCTCGCGGCGGTGGCGCAGTGCCTGGACGCCCAGCCACACCAGATAGGCCGCGCCCGCGAGTTTGATGACCGTGAACACCACGATCGACTCGGCGACGATCGCCCCGAGACCGAGACAGACCAGCGCCATCACGGCGAAGAGTCCGACGGTGTTGCCCGCGACGCTGGCGAGCGCCACCCGCTGGCCGTAACTGACCGCGCGTCCGACCACGAACACCACGCTCGGGCCGGGGATCACGATGATGATCAGGGCGGCCAGGCCGAAGCCCAGCAGTTGCTCGAGCCCGACCATGACTAGGGCCGTTTGGTGGTGTCGGCGACGTCCGCCGCACCCTCGGCCGGCTCGTCGCCGTACACCCCGGCGTCCTTGGCCCGAGCGGCCGTCTTCAGGCTGCGCGTGAGCGCGACACCGATCACGACCACCGCGACGATCAGGCCGAGGAAGATCCAGAACGCCGTCCAGCCCGCGACGATGTTGGTGTCCTGGTCGACCGGCTTGTCCTTGGCGAAAACCAACGACTGGCTGGTGATCTGGACGGCGGTGGCAGCGACGGCGTACATGCCCCCAGTCTCCCACCCACCCGCAACGGATCAGGCGGCCGGGGTGATCCCGGCGAAGAGGTCATCCTCCGGCGTGGGCGCGTCGACGTGACTGGTGACGAGTTCGAAGTCCTCGGTCGGCCACACGTCCTGCTGCACCTCACGCGGGATCGCGAACCAGAAGCCGTCCGGGTCGATCTGCGTCGCGTGCGCGAGCAGCGCCTGGTCGCGCACCCCGAAGTAGTCGCCACACGGCACCTTCGTGGTGATCCGGGCATCCCACTCGGGCTCGGGCTTCCACTCCTTGAGCCGCTCCTCCCACGGCGACTCCAGGCCGTGGGCGAGCATCGCGTCGTGCAAGGCCTGCATCCGCGGACGGTTGAAGGAGTGGTGGTAGTAGAGCTTCAGCGGCTGCCACGGCTCCCCCGCATCGGGGAAGCGCTCCGGGTCACCGGCCGCCTCGAAGGCCGCGACGCTCACCTCGTGGCAGCGGATGTGGTCGGGGTGCGGATAGCCGCCGCGCTCGTCGTACGTCGTCATCACGTGCGGCCGGAACTCGCGGACCTGCCGCACCAGCCGCTCTGTGGCCTCCTCGAGCGGGACCAGCCCGAAGCAACCCTCGGGCAACGGCGGCTTGGGGTCCCCGTCGGGCCAGCCGGAGTCGACGAAACCCAGCCAGGACTGGGAGATCCCGAGGATGTCGCGGGCCCGCTCCATCTCCTGCCGGCGCACCTCGGTGATGTTCTCGAGGATCTCCGGGCGGTCCATCTTCGGGTTGAGGATCGAGCCTCGCTCCCCGCCCGTGCAGGTCACGACGCGGACCTCGGCACCCTGCGCGGCATACATCGCCGTCGACGCTGCACCCTTGCTCGACTCGTCGTCGGGGTGGGCGTGGACGTGCATCAACCGCAACCCGGAGCGGTCAGGAGCGGGCGCAGGGGTGGCGGGCATGCCCCCATCGTAGAAAAGGGCGGAGTGAGACGATGCATCGGTGACCGCACCGTCCTCCCGCCCGTCCGGGACGCCTTCGACGAACCCGACCCTCAGCGAGAGGTACGGCGCCCCGTCACGGGGCCGGCGTACGGCTGTGATCGTGGGGGCCGCCGCGGTCTCGGGCGCCTTTCTCGGCTGGCTGGTCTGGGCGATGCTCTTCCACGCCAGCCCCGCCGTGTCGTCGGAGGAGATCGGCCATCAGGTGGTCGACGACCACACTGCGACCATCCGCGCCCGGATCACGTACGGCGACGGGCCGGTCGACGCGACCTGCGTGGCCCGGGCGATCTCGCACGACAAGACGGTCGTCGGCGAGAAGAGTTTCGCCCCCGGACCGGACGAGAGGAAGATCCAGGAGGTCACCATTCGCACCGAACGGCGCGCGACCACGGTCGAGTGGATCGGCTGCAAGACCACCGGTCAGCCGCGTTATCGGTAGGCTGGATCTTTCTGTACCCACACGGGTACGCGAACGAGCTGTACAGGAGTTCCCATGACGCAGACCGACGGCGGCCAGACGACCATCTGGCTGACCCAGGACGCCTACGACAAGTTGCAGGCCGAGCTTGAGCACCTCGAGGGGCCGCGACGCGCCGAGATCGTCGCTGAGATCAGCGCGGCGCGCGACGAGGGCGACCTGAAGGAGAACGGCGGCTACCACGCGGCCCGCGAGGAGCAGGGCAAGAACGAGGCCCGCATCCTCCAGCTCAAGGACATGCTGCGCCGGGCCGAGGTCGGCGAGACGCCTCCCGACGACGGCGTCGTCGAGCCCGGCATGGTCGTCACCTACAAGTTCGAGGGCGACGATGACGACGAGGCGGAGTCCTTCCTCCTCGGCGCCCGCGAGATCGAGGCCGACGACCTGACGGTCTATTCGCCGCAGTCCCCGCTGGGTCAGGCCATCAACGGCCGCAGCAAGGGCGACACGGTCTCCTACGAGGCCAACGGCCGCACCCAGACGGTCGTCATCCTCGACGCCCGGCCTTACTCCGGCTGAGCCAGCGCTTCCTCCGAACCGTCGGCGCCCACCTCGGGGGCCGGCGGTTCGTTCGTTGGTGGACCGCCCGGCGCGGCCACCTCGGCCTGGACGACCTGCTCGGGCGTCTCGGCGAGCTCGGCGAGGTGGAGCACCACCGCGTTGGCGGCAGCAGCGAGCGGTACGGCGACCAGCGCGCCCGCGACGCCCGCGACGAGCACGCCGCAGGCGATCGCCAGGATGACACCGAGCGGGTGGAGCTCGACCCAGCGCCCGAGCAGGAACGGCTGGAGCACGTGCCCCTCGAGCTGCTGCACGAGCACGACGACCCCGAGCATGAGCAGCGCGGTGACCGGCCCCTGGTCGACCAGCGCGACCAGGATCGCGACACTGCCCGCGATGGTCGCACCGATCATCGGCACGAAGGCGCCGAGGAACACCAGCACGCCGATCGCCAGCACGAACGGCACCTTGAGCACGGCGGCGCCGATCGCGATGCCGATCGCGTCGACGAGGGCGACCAGCACCGTCGCACGGACGAACTGGACGAGCGAGAGCCAGGCGACCCGACCGGAGCTGTCAACCCGTTCCCGGGCGACCCGCGGCGCGATCCTGACCAGCCACGACCAGATCCGCTCCCCGTCGGCGAGGAAGAAGTACGTCGAGAACAGGGCGATGAAGAACCCGGCGACGACATGTCCCAGCGCGGCGCCGACCTCGGTCACCTGGCTGATGACCGCGCCGTCCTTGGACCGTGCCGAGATGGTGTCCTGGGCGCTCTTGATGTAGTCGTTGATCTGGGAGTCACTGGCGTGCAGCGGCCCGTCCTTGAGCCAGTCCCGGATCTCCTGCAGGCCCTGGACGGTGGAGTCGGCCAGGTCGTTGGCGCCGGCTGCGACCTGCTGCCCCGCGAAGGTCAGCAGCGCACCCACGATCGCGAATCCGGTGATCACCACGAGCAGCGCCGACAAGCCGCGGTGTACGCCGAGCCGAGTGACGCCCTGCACGAACGGCGCCGCGAGCGCACTGATGAGCAGCGCCACCGCGATCGGCACGGTCACCAGCGCGAAGTAGCCGATCAGGCTGATCAGCACGTAGCCCGCACCTGCGATCAGCAGCAGCCGCCACGCCCAGCCAGCGGCGAGGTCGAGGCCGTAGGGCACCTCGGCGCGCCGCAGGTTGGAGGGACCGGTCGCGAACGACGGCGGCATCAGTCGGCGTTCCTCCCGTTCTTCGCGGGCCAACGCCCACTGGTGGGCGAAGCGGCGGAACAGCCGCTCGTCCTGCTCGCGGGTGTCCGGTCCGGCGGGCGCGTCGTCGGTCATGGGAGCGTCGTCAGCCGAGTGCGCGCTCGAGGTCGGCCAACTGGTCCTCGGAGGTCTCGATCCCGACGCTCAGCCGGACCAGGTCTGCGGGGACCTCGAGGTCGGTGCCCGCGACGCTGGCGTGCGTCATCCGGCCGGGATGCTCGATCAGCGACTCGACGCCGCCCAGGGACTCCCCGAGGGTGAAGACCGTGGTGGCCGCGCAGACGGCGAGCGCCTGCTCCTCACCGCCCTTGACGCGGAACGACACCATCCCGCCGTACCTCTTCATCTGGCGGCTGGCGATGGCGTGCCCCGGGTGGTCGGCGAGCCCGGGGTAGATGACCTGGCTGACCGCCGGGTGCTTCGACAGGAAGTCGGCGACCTTCTCCGCGTTGTCGCTGTGCCGCTCCATGCGCAGGGCGAGGGTCTTGAGACCGCGCAGCACCAGCCAGGAGTCGAACGGTCCGGCGACGCCGCCGATCGAGTTCTGGTGGAACGCGATCCGCTCGGCGAGGTCGGCATCGTCGGTGACGAGCGCTCCCCCGACGACGTCGGAGTGCCCGCCGGCGTACTTGGTCGTCGAGTGGACGACGATGTCCGCGCCGAGGGCCAGCGGCTGCTGGAGGTACGACGACGCGAAGGTGTTGTCGACGACGAGCAGCGCACCCGCGTCGTGGGCGACGGAGGCGAGGGCCGCGATGTCGCCGATCGACAGCAACGGGTTGGTGGGGGTCTCGACCCACACCAGTCGCGTGACGCCGGGGCGGATCGCCGCCCGCACGGCATCGAGGTCGGTCACCGGGGCCGGGCTGTGCTCGATCCCCCATGTGGTCGCGACCTTGTCGAAGAGACGGAACGTGCCGCCGTAGGCGTCATTGGGCAGCACGACGTGGTCACCCGGCTTGCACAGGGCTCGGATCAGGGTGTCCTCGGCGGCCAGCCCGGAGGCGAACGCGAACCCGTGCTCGGCGCCTTCCAGCGCGGCCAAGGTGGATTCGAGCGCCGTCCTGGTCGGGTTGGCCGAGCGGCTGTACTCATAGCCGTTGCGCAGCCCACCCACGCCGTCCTGGGCGTAGGTCGAGGTCGCATAGATCGGCGGGATCACCGCGCCGGTCGTCGGATCGGGTGCATAGCCGGCGTGGATGGCTCGGGTCTCGAAGCCTGCGTCGGCGAGGTGGTGGTCACGGTGGTTGTCGCTCACCGCTCGAGCCTACTCAAAGCCTCGGCACGGCTCGATCAAGCACCATTGCGATTGCCGGGACGTCCATGGTCCCGCCAGCGACCGCCATGACGAGATCGAAGGCGGCATCGTCGGGCATGACCAGAACGATTCCGTTGATGCGCAGGAAGACATCCGTGGCCAACCAGGCCAGGCGCTTGTTGCCGTCGACCAGTCCATGGTTGCCGCAGATCGAGTGCAACAGCGCTGCAGCCTTGTCGAGCAATGTCGGATAGGCGTCGTCGCCGAGGAGGGTCGTACGCGGTCGGGCAACGGCGGCCTCGAGCAATCCGGCGTCGCGCACCGGTCCAGCCCCGAGGTCCTCGGTCAGAGCGATCAGGTCCTCCAGGTCGAGAAACTCGACCATCAGACCGAGCCGAGCCGGTCGAGAACCTCGCTCCAACGCTCACGAGACGCCGCCGATGCAGCAGCCACTCGACTCCGGTGTCTCGTTCGTCGGTGCAGGTCGAGCACGGCCCGTCGCACGACCTCCTGCTTGGAAAGACCTTGGATCGCAGCGAGCTCATCCAGCGCGGCATCGAGTTCCGCGTCGGTGCGCAGCGTGAAAGCCATAATCGTCATGGTACGCCTCCGTGGCATCAAAGTGATACCACCACGATGCACGCCAGGTTCCACGCTGTCGAACGACTATCCACAGGGCCGGGCGGGCTTGCGCGCCGGGAGACAATGGAGGCATGTTCTCCCGCCGCAAGACCGACCTCGTCGCCCCGGCCGACGCCCTGCCCGGTCGCCCCTCCCCCGCCTTCCCGCTGCCCGCCGAGCACGCGGTGCTGCACACGCCGCTGGTCACAGGCCCGGTCGAGGGCGAGGTGCCGGACGGTCTCGAGGTTGCCGAGTTCGGACTCGGCTGCTTCTGGGGCGCGGAGGAGATCTACTGGCAGATCCCCGGCGTCTGGTCGACATCGGTCGGGTACGCCGGCGGCTACACTCCGCACCCGACGTACGAGGAGGTCTGCAGCGGTCGCACCGGCCACACCGAGGCCGTCAGGGTCGTCTTCGACCCCCAGGTCGTGTCGTACGCCGACCTCGTCAAGCAGTTCTTCGAGGTCCACGACCCCACCCAGGGCATGCGCCAGGGCAACGACATCGGCAGCCAGTACCGCTCGGCGATCTACTTCACCTCCCCCGAGCAGGAGCAGGTCGCGCGCGAGCTCACCAAGGTGTACGGCGACGTGATCCGCGAGCGCGGGTATGGCGAGATCACCACCGAGATCGAGCCCGCAGGCGACTACTTCTACGCCGAGCCGCACCATCAGCAGTACCTGCACAAGGTGCCCAACGGCTATCGCTGCCACGCCAACACCGGCATCCCGTTCCCCCAGGACTGAGCGCCAGCGACGTGAGCCCACGGTCGAGCGGGATTGAGTAGTCGGGCTCAGGCAGTCGGCAGGCATCGGCCGTGACGATGGAGTCATGACCAAGACGACGTACGCCTTCTATCTCCAGTCCGCCATCTCCTTCGCCGCCTCCCTGCTGTTCATGGTGGGCGGCGTCTACTTCCTCCCGGTCGACGGGTGGATCCGCGCCTTCCTCTGCCTCGGCTCGCTGTTCCTGGTCAACTCGACCTTCGCGCTCGCCAAGTGCGTGCGCGACCAGCAGGAGCAACGGGCCGGCGAGATCCGGGTCGACGCCTACCGCTGACACAACGTCCACCACCGCCGAGGGCGGGTCGCACCACGCGACCCGCCCTCGTTGCACGTGCGGCAGCGTCGTGGACGTGATCGGGGAGGTTTGCGACCGGATGCTGGCAGCGAACTGCCCCAATGTGGCCGTCCACGGACCTGGGCGCGCGGCAGGGACGTCTGCTCGATGCCCGAATCGGCGAGCGGCGGGTTGGCCCATGCCTGACAATGGAGCCATGGCTGACCTCCCCCGGAAGGCTGCGGCGCGCACGGCGCGGCTCGCAGCGCTCCCCCTCGGGTACGCCGGCCGCACGGCCGTCGGGTTCGGGAAGCGGCTGGGTGGTGCGCCCGCCGAGGCGGTGATGAGCGAGATCCAACAGCGCACCGCCGAGCAGTTGTTCCGCACGCTCGGGGAGCTCAAGGGCGGGGCGATGAAGTTCGGGCAGGCACTCTCGGTGCTCGAGTCCGCACTGCCGGAGGAGATGGCGGCTCCCTACCGCGAACAGCTCACGAAGCTGCAGGACTCCGCTCCCCCGATGCCGACGCAGACCGTCCGCGACATCCTGGCCGAGGACCTCGGCCCGGACTGGAAGGACGAGTTGATCTGGCTCGACGGAGCACCGACCGCGGCCGCGAGCATCGGGCAGGTCCATGAAGGACGCTGGCACGACGGGCGGCGGGTCGCCGTCAAGGTGCAGTACCCGAACGCGGGTGATGCCCTGCTCGCGGACCTCCGGACGCTGTCACGGGCTGCTCGCGCCATCGGACCGTTGATCCCCGGTGTTGACATGAAGCCGTTGGTCGAGGAGGTGCAGGCGCGAGCACGCGAGGAGCTCGACTACGACCTCGAGGCCGAAGCCCAACGTGAGTTCGCGGCCGCCTTCCGTGACGACCCGCTGATCGACGTCCCTGACGTGGTGGCCGTGGGGCCTCGGGTCCTGATCACCGAATGGCTCGACTCAGCGGGCTCGTTGGCGACGATCATCGCCGACGGCACCCAGGAGGAGCGCGACCACTACGGGCAGATCTTCACCCGGTTCCTGTTCTCCGGCCCGGCTCGCACCGGGCTGCTCCACGCCGACCCGCACCCCGGCAACTTCCGGGTGATCCCCAACGCCGACGGCAGTCCCGGGCGGATCGGCGTGCTCGACTACGGCGCCGTCGCCCGCCTTCCGCAGCGCGGTCTTCCCGAACCGATGGGCCGACTGATCTCGCTGTGCGCTGCCGGTGACGGCGACGCGCTCATCGCGGGGTTGCGGGAGGAGGGCTTCCTCAAGGACCGGATCCGCATCGAACCGCAACTGTTGATGGACTACCTCTCCCCGTTCGTCGACCCGACGCTGGTGGAGAGCTTCCGCTTCAGCAGGGCGTGGATGCGTGAGCAGTTCCAGCGCATCAACAACCCCAAGGACCCGGCCTACACGGTGAGCATCAAGCTCAACCTGCCGCCGTCGTACGTCCTCATCCACCGCACCTGGCTGGGCGGGGTGGGTGTGCTCAGCCAACTGGAGGCCGAGGCGCCGTTCCGGGCGATCATGCAGGAGTTCCTGCCGGGGTTCACTCCGGCCTAGTTCGGTGGCGCGTCCGTGAGGCAGTAGACCCGTCCCACCGGATCGGCCAGCCCCGTCCAGTGCCCGTGCTGTGCCAGCACGCGCGCACCCAGTGCGAGGTGCCGTTCCGTCTCCGCGGCGCGATCCGTGGTACCCCAGTCAAGGTGGGCCCGGACCTCGCCTGGGTCGTCGTCTCCGAGCCGCTGCAGCAGGAGACCCATCGGCTGACCCGCCGGTGCGTCGAGCACGTGGAACTCCTCCGCCACGACCGAACGACGTGGCGTCCATCGGGTGATCGCGGCCCAGAACGCCAGCTCACGGTCGTACGACGGAGCCGGGACGTCGATCGCGACCTGGCGCACCCGGGCGGCGGAGCCCGATCCGTGCACGGTCGGCGCCGGGGGCCGGGCAGCAGGGTGCTGGACGAAACAGAAGACGAGACCCGCCGGCGAGGCCATCACGACGTACCCGCGGTCGGCGACGATCGTCGCGCCCGCGACCCGGGCGGCGTCCGCGGCGGCCAGCGGGTCGCGCACGTGCAGGTCGAGGTGGATCCGGTCGGCTCCGGCCGATCGGCGCTGGACCTTGAGGAATGCATCGCCGTCGGGTGGGACCAAGGTGGCGAACTCGCCGTGGGGGCCGCGCGGAGCCGACACGGCGTACCCGGTTGCTTCCTGCCAGAACCCGACGCTCTCGTGGTGATGCTCGGCGGAGTTGTCGAGGAAGGCAGTGACCCAGAAGGGGCTCACTGGCCGACAGGGGAGCAGTCGTGTCCGCATCCGTCCGGCGGCAGCGGACCGTCTGCGTGAGCGGCCGGGCGATGCAGCACGGCGGCGGTGGCGGTGACGACGACGTCCTCGCCGTCGACCGAGGCGTTGCCGTCGACCAGCAGCGTGAACCCGTGTCTCTCGGCCGGCGGGAACACGACTGTCACGACTCCGTTCAGTTCGAGATTGCGCAGCGTCCCCCGCCCGGGACCACCGATTCGCAACGTGCCGTCGGTGCCAGCGACCGGATCCACCGTCACCACCTTGACCTGCGGGGAGTCCGACGACGCTGCGGTCGTCAACAGATAGCCACTGGCGAAGTCGCGCAGCGCCGCATGCAGGTCAGCGGGCTGGACCGGGATGCTCATGGTCCGAGCGTACGACTCACTTCCATTCGATGGGGTCGGGCGGCTCGGCGACGTAGTCCTTCGCGAACTCACGCGAGGTCTCGACGCAGGTCGTCTGCAAGATGACGTGGACGGAGGCCGGCGCGATCTCGATCTGCATGACCACGTCGGCCAAGGTGGCGGTCATCCTCGGCCAGTAGGCCTCCTCATCCGTCCAGTCCGCCGGATCCCGGGATCGCCCGTGCATGGTCCACCCGGCGGCCTCGAGGACCCTGACGACCGTGGCCCCAGCCTCCCGCGTGGGATGGTCATCGCCCAGCCAGTCGAACCAGATCACGTCATTGAGCAGGACGCCGTCCTTCTCGTCGCGCCTCGGGCACACACCGGTCGCCGGGTTGGAGATGGTCGTCTTCAGTCCGAGCGCCTTGGCGAGGTCATGAACCTCGTCGTCGATGGCATCGTCCATCTGTGCCGCCGCATCCGCAACGGCAGCGTCGCCATCGGTCCGAAAGCCTGACGACATGGACCGGCCGTCGCATCCTGACAGCACGGCGGCCAGCAACGCCGCGGCGCAGAGGAGACCGGTCCTCCGCCGCCAGGTCATCGCAGCACCCCCGGCAACGAGGTTTCGTAGAGGCTCTTGCCGATGTTCTTGACGACACCTTCGACGACCTCTCCGACTGAGTTCGCCGTGGACTGCGCCAACAGCTCAGGAAGGATCGGATGGTCGCCGCCCGGAGCTCCCCGTGGCGGCTGGTGGGTCACCTGGGCGTCCTCACCGACCACGACGTGGGTCATGTTCTTCAACGAGTCGCCCTTGAAGTACGACGTGTGGTTCTTCAGCAGGTCCTGGGCCTTGTCGGAGCCGTCGCCGGTGTGGAAGCGAGTGCCGCCGAAGGCGGCGTCCGCCGGGTCGTGGCCCAGCGGTCCTTGCGTCAGCGGACCTGGGCCGCCCCGATCACCGGTCCCGAGCAGCGACACCGGATCACGATCCTTGCTGCCCACCCACACGTCAGCGGAGGTCAACGCACCAGCGGTGTCGGTGGGCTGCCCAGGACTCCCGATCAGGATCGCGTCGTCGACGACCATCCCGTCCTTCAACGCATGGCCGACTGCGGTCGACCCATAGCTGTGGCCGATGGCGGTCAGATGTTCGGGGTCCCCCTTGTCCGTGGCGTGCAGGCCGCCGACGAAGTCCGCGAACCGGTCGCCGCCGACCTCTGCCTTGTGGGTGAACGCGACGCCGTCGAAGTCGACCTGGCTCTCCGGGTCGAAGACGTTGAGCGGATTGCCGCTGGGTGCGTCGTAGTCGCACCAGTAGACCGATGCCACGCTCCCCTCACCCGCTTTGACTGCTCCGGTGTGCAGGGCGAAGGTCTTGTCGAGGTTGCCCGACGTGCTCGAGCTGTCGGAGGTCAGACCGGGAACGTTCACCGAGACGTGGTCGGCCGTGTCAGGGTTGCCGAAACCGATCGCGACACCGCCGTCTCCCGAGTGGGCTCCGGGCGTGTAGGCCAACAGGTGCGTCAACGCCCCACCGGTCGCCGGGTCGCGCTCGTCGTCGTACTTCCGCAGGGCCTTGTCGATGTCCTTGGCGTTGCGCAGACGATCCTTCTCCGCACCGGTGAGTTGACCGTCCGCCTCACGTCGCCGGAGACAGGCGAGATCGCGGGCCAACGCTCCTCGATTGACCTCGTCGCGAGCCGCAGCCGGGATGCCGTTGGTGTTCCCGACCAGGCCGGGGAGGGCGGTGCCGAGGGCGTTCTTCTGCGCGCGGGTCAGCGTGCGCCACCAGGCCGCGACCGCCACGGGAAGTCCCGCGAAGGCCCGCAGCTGGTTCGCCAGCGCATCGACGTCCGGACTCGGGACGGTGTCCGCCTGCCGCTGTCCCTCCCCCACCGAGTCGACCGCCTGCAGGGCATCGATGAACTCGGCCTCGGTGTCGGCGAGGCTCTGCATCCAGTCGAGTACGTCGGACCGGTGCCGGTGGACTCGTCGGACGAGTTGCTCGGCGCGGCGCTTGAACTCCTCATCGCGGGCGTCACCGGTCGCGCTGTCGATGTCCGCCGACAGGGCGTCGATCGCCTCGTTGATCAGGGACCGACGGCGGTGGAGGCGCATCAGCCGCTGGAACAGTCGCTGCAAGCGATTCTCCAGACGATCAGCCGCCATGACGGCGCCGTCGAAGGCTGCGCGAGAGCCCTCGACCCGCTCGCTGAAGGCAGTCACGGCATGGGCGTGGGCCTCGGCCGTGTCAGCCATCCACTCGGGTGCCGCGAGCCCGCTCACCCACTCCTCGACGTTCCTGACCGCGATCGCGACCGCGCGCAGGTCACTTGCCAGACCCTGGGCACCCAGCGTCGTCGACAGCATGACGGGGCAACGGGGCACCCTGGGCGGCATGTCGATGATCGCGCTCATCGTCCGAGCCCCTGCGCTCCCGGAGCGGACGACAACGGCGACGGGGCCTTCGTCGGCGCGTCACGCACCTCCCACGGCAACAGTGACCGGAAGTGGTCGGCCTCCCGTTCGTCGGCCATCGCCATCGTCTTGATGTGCAGTCGCAGCTCGTCGGCGTACCCCTGGGCTCGCTCGCCGATCGCCTTGAACTCGTCGATCCACGCATCGCCGAAGGCGCTGAGGGCGGCGCAGATCTCGGCCGACAGCTCGCGTGGCTCGGTCAGCGCGAGTCGCCGCCAGCCGCCGTTCAACTCATCGGCGGTCTGGTCCCAGCCAGCGCTCATCGTCTTCACGATGGAGTAGGGCACCTGGAGGATGACGGTCACGACGCCACCTCCCCCGGCCGAGGGATCAGGGATCGGTGGGAGGTCGCCGGTACGGCGTTGTGGATGTCCATGCACCCACGGCTGCCCGAGGGGCGAGCGCCGGAAACGACGCGGGTCAGTTCTCCACAGAAGCCCCGGAGTCCCCGCTCGAACGCGCCCTGCGGAGCGAGCTCAACCGACCCAGAAGCCGCGCGAGCCGAAGAATTCGCCGTACGACCCCGGGCCTGCTGACCCGCGATCGCCGCGCCGTGAGCCCAGGTAGGAACCGACCACGGCGGCACCGAGGTCACCGGCCTCGGGGGCGATCACCGAGCCGTCGACCCGGCGGGCCATGGAGTCGATGAACCGCCCGAGGCCGGGGTCCTCACCCAGCCGGAAGAAGGTGGTCTGGGCGCCGAGTCGTCGGGCGTTGTCGAGTTCGCGGACGGCGAGCGCGATCGTCATCGGGTGCGGCGGATAGGAGAAGAACACGTCTCCGCTCGACTCGAGATGGGACGTCGGTTCGCCGTCCGTGACGATCAGGAGAACCGGCTGGGCGTTGGGGTGCTTGCGGAAGTGCCGGTTGGCCAGCAGCAGCGCGTGGTGCAGGTTGGTGCCCTTGGCCCACCGCGCGTCCAGGGCCGTGAGCTCCTCGATCCGCATCGTCTGGGCGTGGCGGCCGAAGCCGATCAGCTCCAGGCTGTCCCCGCGGAACCGTGATCCGATCAAGGTGTGCAGCGCGAGCGCGGTCTGCTTCATCGGCACCCAACGGCCGTCCATGGCCATCGAGAACGACGTGTCGACGCACAGCGCGACAGCCGCCTGGGTGCGGGCCTCGGTCTCGGCGACCTCGACGTCCTCGATCGCCAGCAGCCGTCCGGAGGAGTCACCGGTGCGGCGGAGTACGCCGTTGAGCAGTGTGCGCGGCAGGTCCCAGGGTTCGGTGTCCCCGAACTCCCAGGGCCTGGTCGCCCCGGAGAGGTCACCGGCGGCACCGGCCTGGCGGAGGTCGCGTTGGCCCTGCCGTCCTGACATCTTCTGGGCGACGTCACGCAACAACGCCTTGCCGAGCTGGCGCATCGCCTTCGGGGTCAGCCGGAGCTCGCCGTCGAAGCCACGCTCCATGGCACCGGAATCACGCAATGCCTTCTCGAGCTCCTGGAGCTTCCGGGCGTCGACCGCGGCCTCGTTGCCGAGCTGCCGGGCGAGCTTGTCGAGATCCACGTCGTCGAGGCGGGCTCCTCCATAGGACTGGGCAAGCTGGTCGGCGAGCGCATCGAGGTCGGCGAGGTCCTGGAGTACGCCGGTGCCGTCACCCAGCCCCAGCCCCTGGTCACCCTCGCCGAACTGCTCGGAGCCGCCCCAGTCCTCGCCGGGTCGCAACCCCATCAGGTTGGCGTCGAGCCGGTTCAGCTGGTCCATCAGCGCCGGGGAGCCGAACGCCTGCGCGGAGAGCTGCATCAACTCGGCCCGCTGTTCGGCGCTCATCGAGTTGAGCATCCGCTGGGCGGCTGCCGATCGCTGGGCGAGCGCATCGAGCAGTTCGTCGATGTCCTGCGGGTCCTCCGGAAAATGCTGGCCGTGCTTGGCCATGAACTCCTCGAAGTCCTCGGGGGTGTCCTCACCCCGACCGTGCTTCTCCAAGAGGTCGTTGAGGTCGCCGAGCATCTCGTTGATCGCTTCGCGATCGGCGTCGGTGGCGTTCTCCAGCGCCTGCTTCATGCCGGCGAATCGCTGGTCGAGCAGCTCGCGGCCGAGCAGGTCCTTGATCTGCTCGAAGGCCTCACGCGCCTGGCTCGACTGCCAGTCGTAGTCACCGAGCTCGGTGACCGCGGCAGCCGGTGACTCGGGCAGGTTCTGCAACCGCATCTCGCGGAATGCGCGGTCGCCGTCGTCCATCATCGCGTCGCGGGCGAGCTGCTTGCGCTCCTCCAGGACCGCCTTCTCCAGCAGATCGCGCACCTCGTTGAGCGTGCCGTCGAGGTTGTGCTTCTGGAGCAGCTCGCGTCGCCGCTCTGCGACCCGGCGAGCGAGGTCGTCGAGCCCGGCCTGGTCCTGGCCACCGCGGCGCAGGAACTCGCGCATCGCGCGCTCGGGGCTGTAGCCGGCCATCACGTCCTCACCGATGGCGTCGAGCGCCTCGGCGATGTCGACAGGAGGGGCGAGCGGGTCGCCGCCGTCGTACCTGCGATAGCGGCTCATGACAGCACCCGGCGTACGTCGGCGCCGGCACGCAAGGCGCGCGGGACCTCAGCCACCTCGTCGACGACCTCGAGCAGCAACTGCACGGTCTCCGAGGCAGCCGTGGTGTCGAGGACGATGTCGTAGTCGATCCCGGTCGAGGTCCACACGTCGTCGAAGTCGCCGTCAGCGGTCACCACGACCCCGTGGACGGGTACGTCGAGCCGCTGGGCCTCGCGGTAGGTGTCGTTGAGCACGCACAGGGCCACCGCGAGATGGAGGACCTGCGCGCCGTTGGTTGCGGGCCCGGCGAGCACGCCCTCCTCGGTCCAGGCGTGCGGGAACACGACACCGTCTCCTGTGCGCAGGGTGCCCGACGAGACCCGCACGCCGAACGGGGAGGGATCAGCCATAGATCGTCTCCACGCCGTCGGAGTCCTTGCCGATCTTGCGGGCCAGGAAGAGGCCTTCGAGCGCGAGCTCGATCGCGGCCGCACGCTCGCCGTCGGTGCGCCCGCCACCCTCTGCCCCCGGAATCGAAGGGCAGACACGATCACAGACCTGGTCGTAGAGCTCGGACTCCCCCAGCACCGGCAGGCCGGTCAACACATCGCGACCGGTGACCCCGCCACCCGTGACGACGGTCGCGCCCTCCTCGACGGCATCGACCAGGAGCGCGAAGTCGAGGCCTCGGAACCGGTCGCGGACCACCTCGGCGGTCGCCGTACGCAACAGGTGGGTGAGGATCTCGGCCTCCCGGCCCTCCTCGCCGGACTCGAACTCGATCTTGCCGCCGAGCACCTCCACCGCGGTCTCCAGGTCGACGACCCGCGCGACGGCCCGATCCTCGCCGTGGATGGTCGCGCGGCGCAGGGCGGCGGCAGCGATGGTCTCGGCTCCGGCGATCGCGAAGCGCGCGGAGACTCCGGAGCGCTGGTCGACGGCGCTGGACTCACGCAGGTTGCGGGTGAAGCGCGCCAGGATCTCGACCAGGAAGTCCGGTACGTCGACCCGGTCGGCGAGCAGGTCCGCCTCCTGTCGGATCACCGCGATCTCCGCGGCGATCTCCCGCGGGTAGTGGGTGCGGATCTCAGCACCGAAGCGGTCCTTGAGCGGCGTGATGATCCGACCGCGGTTGGTGTAGTCCTCCGGGTTGGCGGAGGCGACGACGAAGACATCGAGGGGCAGCCTCAGGACGTAGCCGCGGATCTGGATGTCGCGCTCCTCCATCACGTTGAGCATCGCGACCTGGATCCGCTCGGCGAGGTCGGGCAGCTCGTTGATCGCCACGATCCCCCGGTGGGAGCGGGGAATCAGGCCGAAGTGGATGGTCTCCGGATCGCCGAGCGAACGCCCCTCGGCCACCTTCATCGGGTCGACGTCACCGATCAGGTCCGCGACCGAGGTGTCGGGGGTGGCCAGCTTCTCGGCGTACCGCTCCTCGCGGTGACGCCACGCGATCGGCAGGTCGTCGCCGAGCTCGGCGGCCCGGCGCCGCGAGGCGACGGTGATCGGCTCGAAGGGGTGCTCGCCGAGCTCGGAGCCGGCGATCACCGGCGTCCACTCATCCAGCAGGCCGATCAGGGTGCGCAGCAGCCGGGTCTTGCCCTGGCCGCGCTCCCCGAGCAGGACCACGTCGTGGCCCGCGATGATCGCCCGCTCCAACTGCGGGATCACCGTGTCCTCCAGACCGTGCAGGCCAGGCCACGGGTTGTCCCCGGCAGCCAGCTTGGTGAGCAGGTTGTCCCGCAACTCCGACCTGAGGTCCTTGAGTTCGTGGCCCGAGGCGCGCAGTTCACCGACAGTGCCGATGGTGGGACTGATCGTGGGAGTGGTCACGATCTCACGCTACTGCTCTCCGCAAGGGGGCCCGTTGGCCCTAGTCTTCGATCGTGCCCCTCCTCGTCGGCGTGCTGTGTGTGCTGGTGCTCGGCCTTGCCGGCCTCGTGCTGGCGTTCGCCCGTGGCCGGGCAGACCTGCAGCGTCAGTTGACCGACGCGCAGGCCCACATCGTCCAGCTGGAGTCGGATCTGGACGCCGCGCTCCGGCCGCTTCCACCGACGAACTCCGCCGAACGGGCCGTTCGCAGGGTGATCCGGACCGCGTCGAAGGTCCGCTCCCACGGCATCAGCGGTCTGATCCAGAGCACCGTCGAGGACCTGCAGACCTGGGCCAGTGACGACGAGCGCGCCGACATCCTCAACATGGCGGCCTCCGACGGGACCGTCACCCTCTTCTTCTCCGACATCGAGGACTCGACGCCACTCAACGACCGGCTCGGTGACGCGACCTGGGTGAAGGTGCTGGCCGCGCACGACCGCGTGCTGCGCACCCAGATCGAGCGCTACCGCGGCCAGGTGGTGAAGACCGCCGGCGACGGCTTCATGGTCGCCTTCCGCGACACCGAGGCGGCCTGCCGGGCCGCCCTCGGCATCCAGCACGACCTCCCCCGCGACGCGACCCTGCGACGCCACGGGCCGATCCTGGTCCGGATCGGCATCCACACCGGCCAGGTCGTCGCCCGCGACGGCGACTACTTCGGTCGCAACGTCGCGATGGCAGCCCGGGTCGCCAGCCACGCCCACGGCGGCGAGATCCTCGCCAGCGATGCCGTACGCGA
>JASLDK010000341.1 GCA_030145945.1 Nocardioides sp. | reverse complement strand
CCCGCCTGCTGGTGCAGCCCCGACTGGAGCTCTTCCAGGCCGTCCAGCAGCCGGGTGCCCTGCTCGACCAGATGACGGCCGTGCCGGGTGAGCAGAACTCCGCGCCCGACCCGCTCAAGCAGCGGCACCCCGGTCTGCTTCTCCAGTCGTTTGACCTGCTGGGAGATCGCGCTCGGGGTGTAGCCCGTGGCGGCGGCAGCGCCCACCACGGATCCATGGGCGGCGACGGCGCGGAGACCAGCGAGAGCGTCCAGATCGATCATGCAGCAACGCTACAACGTCTGACGCACTTCTATTCGCTGGTGCTTCAACGACGTGGACGGGACGATGGACGACATGAGCCGCCGCGACCAGTCCCTCGCCGCCCTCGTCGCAGCGATCTGGGGCTTCAACTTCGTCGTCATCGACTGGGGGATGGGCGACGTCCCGCCCCTGCTGTTCGTCGCCGCTCGCTTCACGGCCGTCGTCCTCCCCGCTGTCTTCTGGATCAAGCCCCCGCCCGTGCCGTGGCGCACCGTGGTCGCGGTCGGCGCCTTCATGTCCTTGGGGCAGTTCGGTTTCCTCTACGTCGCGATGGATGCGGGCATGCCACCCGGACTCGCCGGACTCGTCCTGCAGGCCAAGGTAGTGCTGACGATCCTGCTCGCCGCCGGCGTGCTGCGCGAACGCCCCACCCGACCGCAGATGCTCGGCGTCCTGCTCGGCGTGATCGGACTCGTCGTCGTTGGTTTCGGACGCGGAGGCCACGTGCCGGCGCTTGCCCTCGTGCTGTGTCTGATGGCTGCCCTGATGTGGGCGATCGGCAACGTGGTGTCCCGCGCGTCCGGTGCGACCGGAGGGCTCTCGCTGACCGTCTGGTCGGCGCTCGTCGTACCCGTCCCGTTGGTGCTGCTCTCCCTGGTCATCGACGGCCCGACGGCCGTCGCCGACGGCATCGGTGCCTTCGGATGGCGGGAGGGCGCGTCGACGATCTACACCGCGACACTGTCGTCGCTGGTCGGCTACGGCATCTTCAACGGGCTGCTGTCTCGCAATCCGTCGGCTGCTGTCGTGCCGTGGATCCTGCTCGTGCCACCGGTCGCGATCGGCTCCGCGTGGGCACTGCTCGGCGAAGTCCCGTCCGCAGGCGAACTCGTCGGCGGAGGCGTGCTGGTGCTCGGCGTCCTGGTCGCCCAGGGCCGACTCCGCTCGCGCCGAGGAGTCAGCGACCCGATTCGGAGTACGCCGGACCCGTGCCCGCCAGACTCGCCAACGCTGCCCGCACCCGTCGCGCGGTGAAGTCGGTGGCCCGTTCGTCGATCTCGGCGAGGGTGAGGAACTGCGCCGTGCGGATCTCGCGGGCCTGCGGCACCACCTGCTCGGTCAACGACGCCGGGTGCACGCCGCCGTCGAAGACCAGACACAGCGCGTCGTCCCACCCGCCCCACGGCGGCAACCAGTCCGTCAACAAGAGCGCGCCCGCCTCGATGGTGAGGTCGAGCTCCTCCTCGACCTCACGGGTCACGGCGACCCGCGGGGACTCGCCGACCTCGACCACGCCACCCGGCAGGTCCCAGTCGCTCTTGTAGGTCAGGTTGCACATCAGCACCCGCGGCTCCGGGCCCACGCCGTCGCGAATCAACATCTGTCCGATGCCCCGCTTGCGGGGCAGGAACGAGTTGAGCAGCGCTCGGAAGCCTCCCGGCTCCTGCACGGGCACGTCGTCGGCCAACCGTGCGAACACCACCACGTCACCGGCCCGGCCCCGCTGCACGCCCTCACGCCGCATGCCGGACCAGGTGGCGATCCGCTGCGCGTCCTCGTCATCGACCGCGACCTTGACCTCGACCCGCTCGTGATCGGTCAGTGCGAGCGCCACCTGACGGCGCACGACGTCGAGCGCGGCCTGCCAGCCTCGCTCGGTGAGGTCGGAGGTCCACGTCAGCCGAGCGACGCCGTCATCGACCGTCCAGTGGCTGATCTCGGGCTCGGGCACGCGGTCAGCCTAGAGGTGCCCGCAACCACAGGGTCGCGAGAGGGGGCACCACCAGATCGGCGTACGCCGGATGGCCGCCGGGTGCTGCGGCCTCGAGCGGACCGGCCGCCACGGCATGCACGGTGCCGAGGTTGCCGACCCCGCTGCCGCCGTACGCCGCCGCATCGGTGTTGAGCAGCTCCTCCCACGCTCCGGCGACGGGAAGCCCGAGGCGGTAGTCGTGCGGCACTGCCGCAAAGTTGGTGACACAGACGAGATCAGGGACACCGGGCGTCCCGGAGCGACGCACGAACGAGAACACGTTGTGGCCGGCGTCCTGGGCGTCGATCCACGCGAACCCGGCTGGATCGTTGTCGAGCCGCCACAGCGCAGGCTGGTCCTTGTAGCGGGCGTTGAGATCGCGGACGAAGTCGTGCACGCCCTTGTGGTCCGGCTTGGCCAGCAACCACCAGTCGAGCTCCCGGGCCTCGGCCCACTCGTTGTCCTGGCCGAACTCGATGCCCATCATGATCAACTGCTTGCCGGGATGCGCCCACATGTAGGCGAGATAGGCCCGCAGGGTCGCGAGTTGTTGCCACCGGTCGCCGGGCATCTTGCGCACCAGCGAGCCCTTGCCGTGCACGACCTCGTCGTGGCTGAGCGGCAGGACGTAGTTCTCGGAGAAGGCGTAGACGAGGGAGAAGGCCATCTCGCCGTGGTGATAGGCGCGATGCACGGGCTCGTGCGCCAGATAGCGCAACGTGTCGTGCATCCAACCCATGTTCCACTTGAAGCCGAAGCCGAGGCCGCCGCCCGACGTCGCGCCCGTCACGCCCGGCCAGGCCGTCGACTCCTCGGCAATGGTGACGATGCCCGGAACCCGCTTGTAGGCGGTGGCATTGAGCTCCTGCAGGAACTGCACGGCCTCGAGATGCTCGTGCCCACCGTGCTTGTTGGGGGTCCACTCGCCGTGGTTGCGGCCGTAGTCGAGGTAGAGCATCGACGCGACGCCGTCGACGCGCAGCCCGTCGACGTGGAACTCCTCCAACCAGTAGAGGGCGTTGGCGACCAGGAAGTTGCGGACCTCGTGGCGCCCGAAGTCGAAGATGTGCGAGCCCCACTCCGGGTGCCATCCGCGCTGCGGATCGGGGTGTTCGTAGAGCGGCGTGCCGTCGAAACGCACCAGCGCCCATTCGTCGGTCGCGAAGTGGCCGGGCACCCAGTCGAGGATCACCGCGATGCCGGCGGCGTGCAGGGCGTCGACGAGCCGGCGGAAGCCATCGGGGTCACCGAAGCGGGCGTCGGGCGCGAAATAGCTGGTGACGTGATAGCCCCACGACCCGCCGAACGGATGCTGCATCACCGGCATCAACTCGACGTGTGTGAAGCCGAGATCGGCCAGATAGTCCGGCAGGTCGGCAGCCAGTTCGTCGTAGGACCAGAACGAGCCGTCGGGGTGCTTCTTCCAGGAGCCGAGGTGGAGCTCGTAGGTCGCCATCGGCTCGTTGACGGGCTGCTTGCTCGCCCGAGCCGCGATCCACGCGTCGTCCTGCCAGACGTGCTCGCTGGTGAACACCCGGGAGGCGGTCGCGGGCGGTGCCTCGGCGTGGAAGGCCATCGGGTCGGCTTTCTGGCGCCAGATCCCGTCCGCGCCCTCGATCACGAACTTGTACGACGCCCCGCTGCCGATGCCAGCGACGAAGGTCTCCCAGAGTCCGGAGCCGATCCGCTCGAGGCGGTGGGTGTTGCCGTCCCAGCCGTTGAAGTCACCCACGACACTGACGTTGCGGGCATTGGGTGCCCAGACGACGAAGCTCGTGCCCGCCTCCGGTCTCGCAGCGGAGGCGGGATGGACGTGGGCTCCGAGGACGTGCCACAACAGCTCGTGGCGACCCTCCGCGACGAGGTGGAGGTCGATCTCCCCGAGTGTGCTTCCGGTGCTGGCTTGCTGTCCGTCCGGCATCTTCACCACTGTAGCGATCCGGCATGATGCGTGGGTGAGTGAACGCACCGGCTGGCGCTATTCGATCCTGATTCCCGGGGTCCTGGCCCTGTTGTCGATGATCGGGCCGTTCAGCATCGACACGCCCTTCCCGGCGTTCCCTGCCATGGCCGAGGACCTGGCGGTCAGCACCGATGCGCTGCAACTCGTCGTCACGGTCTACCTCGCGTCGTTCGCGCTGATGAGTGTCTTCCACGGTCCGTTGTCCGATGCGATCGGTCGGCGCCCGGTGATGGTCGGCGGGGTGACGATCTATGTGCTCGCCTCACTCGGTTGCGCGCTGGCGGGGAGCCTGCCGCTGCTGCTGGTCTGTCGAGCGCTGCAGGGTCTGAGCGCCGGTGGCGCCACCATCGTCAGCCGCACCGTGATCCGCGACCTGTTCGACGGTCCGCAAGCGCAGAAGTTGATGAGCCGGGTGGCGATCATCTTCGGCATCGCACCCGCCATCGGCCCGATTCTCGGCGGATTCCTGCTGCAGTGGGGTTCCTGGCCGCTGATCTTCGCCTTCCAGGCCGGCATGGGCGTCGTGCTCATCCTCGCCGTCATCTTCCTGCTCCCGGAGACGCACCCGGCGGATCGTCGTACGCCCTTGCGGGTGGGCGCCGTGCTCGGCGGCCTCGCGGCCGTCGCCCGGGAGGGCTCCTTCCACCGGCTGGGTTGGGCGACCGCGTTCATCTTCGGCGCACAGTTCCTCTACATCGGCGGCGCCTCCATCTTCGTCGTCGACGTGCTGGGCCAGGGCGAGCTGGACTTCTGGAAGCTGTTCGTCCCGATGATCGGGTCGATGATGCTGGGGTCCTGGATCTGCGGACGGGCCGCAGGCCGGATCACCGCTCGCCGCCTGGTCTCCTGGGGATGCACGACGTCCTTCGTGGGCGGTGTCGTCGGTGTCATCGTCGCCGCGACGGACCTGGGCGACCAGATGCCGTGGGCCGTGATCGGTGTCGCGCTGATCGGGCTCGGCAACGGGATCACCTATCCGACCTTCCAACTCCTCATGCTCGATCAGTTCCCCACCCGTCGGGGAGCGGTGGTGTCACTGGCCTCCTTCATGGCCCTCGTCCTCAACGCCATCACCGCAGTGGCCGTGGTGCCGGTGATCGGCGGTTCTGCCCTCGGGTTCGCAGTCGCAGCGTTGATCGGCGTGGGTGCGGGACAACTGTGCTGGTCCTGGCACTGTGCCGTCGAGCAGCGGGACTGCGCCGTCCCTGTGGGTGCGGGGGAGCGGGAGCCCGTCGAGTCGCTCTAGTGAGGCTCGGGCTTGCCGCGCAAAGTTGCTCGCCCGGCGGCTTTGTTAACGGTTTCCCGAGAAAGCGTTGATATGGTCGGGCATGTCTCGTGAACGGACCTTGGACTCGGCGTCGCCCTGGGCCGTGGCTCACGAGCCGGTGGCCTGGACCCAGGTGCCACAGGACGGAGCGTCGCGACGGCAACGGATGACGTCTCGTGGTCCTTACCAAGCTTCGATCCCGCCGTTCATCGCGAGTCTCGCCGTCACCTTGGATGCCGTGGTCGAGGCAGAGGCTGCCGAGGCCATGGCGGAGTTGACCCGTTTCGATGCGGAGTTCGCCTCAGGATTCGGGACAGCGTCAGAGGTGTCACCGCTGCCGTCCATCCTGCTGCGCAGCGAGTCCGCGTCGTCCTCGCAGATCGAGCAGATCACGACAGGTGCCAAGGC
>JASLDK010000294.1 GCA_030145945.1 Nocardioides sp. | reverse complement strand
GTGCGCGCGGTCGGTGAGGCGCTCGACGAGCTCGCGGCGCTGATCTCCGTGGTCCGCCACCCGGGCCAGGTCGTGGCCGCGCGGCGCCGCCGGCGGGCTGCGGCGACCGGGCCGGTCGACCGGGCTCGGGTACGCCGCCTGCTCGCGCCCTGGTGGCTGCCCTATCGACACGGCCTCGACTTCGTCAGCGACCTCGTCGCCGCCGCGACCAACCAGGCAGCCGACGTCGCTGAGCGGCGCCGCGCTGCCGCAGCGGAACGCAACGCCGATGCCGTCGCCCCGGCCGCTCGACACCGCGACGAGGACGAGGAGTTCGCCGACACCGGGCTCGTGGTCCGGTTCTTCACCAGTCCGGTCGCCGTGACGTGTGCCGTCACCGTCCTCGCGCTCGTGATCGGTGCCCGTGACGTCCTCGGCGGGGTTGCGGGCGGGGCCCTCTCGCCGGCGCCCGCCACCGCCGGCGACTGGTGGGGCCTGCACCTCGAAGGTCGACACGTGCTCGGCTTCGGCTCCGACATCCCAGCACCGCCCTACGTGCTTGCGCTCGCCGCCCTCGGTGTGGTGTTCGGTCCCTCGCTGTTGATGTCGCTCCTGATGGCGCTCGCGGCACCCATCGGACTCTGGGGGGCCTGGCGGTTCCTGCGTGTCGTGAGTCGGTTGGTGACGCCGTACGGCGCTCCTCGTTGGCTCCTGATGTGGGGGGCGATCACCTGGTCCCTGGTGCCCCTCGTGTCCGGCGCCTGGGGCGGAGGTCGGTGGGGGATCGTGGTGGCCTCCGCTGTGCTGCCCTGGCTGGCCCACGCTGCCCTCGGCTTCGCCGACCCCGACGCCGCCCACCGCTGGCGAGCCGGATGGCGGACCGGTCTGGCTCTCACCCTCGTGACCGCGGTCGCGCCGCCGGCCTGGCTGGTCGTGGCCGTCCTGGTCGCTGTGCTCCTCGCCTGCGCGGTGCGGCTGCTGCCGAGCGAGTTCGGCCAACGATCGGTCTGGGGGCCACCCGTCGCCGCACTGGCCGTCCCTCTCCTCGTGCTCGTGCCCTGGTGGCTTCCGCTCCTCTTCGAGGGCGGCATCCGTGGGCTCCTTCTCGACGTCGGGCGCTGGCCGACCGCGGCCACGTCCGGCTGGGGTCTCCTCGTCGGACGGTTCGGCGATCTCGGCGCACCGGCCACCCTCGGACTGGTTCTGCCGCTCCTCGCCCTCATCGCCCTGCTGCCGCGCGCGACCCGGGTCGCGGTCGTGGTGTGCTGGCTCATCGTCGCCGTCACGGTCCTGGTCGGCGTACCGCTGGCCATGGTGACGGTCGGGATCGCCGGTTCCGGTGAGCAGCAGCCCGGCCTCGGCGCGGTCCTGCTGCTGATGAGAGGTGCGTGGATCACTGCTGCAGTGGTGGGCGGGCTGGCGCTGCACCACCTGGGTGATCAGCCGAAGCCGACCCAGGCCGGTCTCGCCATCGCGGGCCTGCTCGGACTGGTCGCGCCCGCCGTCGGCCTCGTGTGGTTCACCGGCTGGGGCGCAGCCGACCTCGCGAAGGAGCCCGTCTCGGACGTGCCCGTCTACATGGCCCAACGCGCCGAACAGGCCGACCAGAACGGCGTCCTCGTGCTTCGGGGCAGCGTCGAGCGAGGGCTGCGGTACGGCGTACACCGTGGTGATGGCCTCACGGTCGGGGAGGACGAGATCGCCGGGCTGACACCGGAGGACGCCCAGGCCACGGCGACCATCCGGTCGCTGGTCACCTCGCCCGACCCGGAAGCGGTCGCCTACCTGTCGAGGCACGGCATCCGCTACATCGTTCAGGCGGCTCCGGCTGACGGATCGATCGCCGCCCGCCTCGACGCGACGTCGGGCCTGGTCCAGGCGAGTTCCCCACGCGGCACCCGGGCGTGGCAGGTCACTCCTGCGCCGAAACCGCTGGCGTCCCACCACGCGTGGGTGCGGTGGCTGCTGCTGATCGTCCAAGGTGCAGCGATCCCGGTGCTGATCGTGCTGGCCCTCCCGCCGCTGCGAAGGAACCGCGATGACTGAGCAGTCCACACACCCCCACACCTCGGGCGGCCGCCGCGCGGCCACTGCGAAGGGCCGTCGCGTCGACGTCCTGGTCGCGCTCGCCATCGGCCTACCGGCCGTGGTCGCCGTGGGCCTCGGTCTCATCGGCAACCCGGAGACCCCGCGACTGGGCGATCAGCCCCCGACCGTGTCGAGCCTGACCACCGCGACCGTGATTTGCCCGACCGGCCCGGGCGATGCCCCGGGAGACGTCCGGGCGGGGCGGGGACCAGGCGTTCCGGGCGGTGATCTCACCGTGCTCACCTCCGACGTCGCAGCCAGCGAGCTGGCTGCGCCCGCTCCGCTCTCCGCGGTGGCGGGCAAGGGCACGACCCTGGCCGTCCCGGGCAGCTCGGGGGCGACCGTCCTCCAGGGAGAGGGTGCGTCCGCACCGGGGATCGTCGCCGGTCGCGGCGACCGGCTCGCCGTGCCCGAGTGCCGGGGTCCGGCGTACGACGAGTGGCTGGTCGGACTGGGAGCCTCGGCCCGCTATGCCAGCACGCTCGAGCTGGTCAACCCCGACGTCGGGGAGGCGGTCCTCGACGTGGTCCTGTTCGACGAGAGCGGACCGGTCGACGAGCCGGCCCTGCGTGGTCTGCAGGTCCCCGGTCACGGGGTGCAGCGGATCGACCTCGCCTCGGTGGCCCCGCGCCGCACGATCACGGCCGCCCACCTGATCGTGACCCGAGGCCGGGTGTCGGCGACAGCCCGCACGACCCGGGACCCGCTGGGTCGGGGTCGGGTGACGACCGACTTCCTGCCGAGCCAGGCCGCGCCCGCTGACGACAACCTCATCCTCGGCATCCCGTCCGGCGCCAAGGGCGCGACGTTGTTCGTCGCCAACCCGGGCGACAACGAGGTCCGGGCCTTGGTGCGTCTGGTCACGGCCGAATCGACCTTCACCCCGACGGGCTCGGCGGAGATCACCATCGGGCCGCACGCCTTGCAGACGGTGGCACTGTCGCCGATCCTTGCCGGCGATGCAGGCGCCGGAGCCGTGGGTCTGCGCATCGAGTCCGACGCCCCGGTGGTCGCCTCGGCCAGAATGGTCAGCGCCCGGGACCTGGTCCTGCTGGCTCCTGTCGTCGACGTGCGCGAACCCACCGCGGCGGTGCTTCCGACCGGTGACAAGACACTGGTGCTCGGCGACGCCCGTCGGGCAGGCGTCGTGCACGTGACGTCGTACGCCGCCGACGGGTCGTCGTTGGGGGAGGAGCAGATCGAGGTCGCCCCCGACCGGGCAGCGTCGTTCGCTGTTCCCGCGACGGCCGTCCTGATCACCGTGGAGCCGCGCAACACCGCTGTCGGTGGGGTCGTGGTGATGCCGGGGACCACCGTCCCCAAGGGCCTCGCCACCCTGCGACTCCGGCCGCTGGAGACCCAAGCTCGGGTCCCGTCGGTCCGGCCCTGACCCAGTCCTCGGTTCAGTCCTCGTCGTCGGACGGGTAGCGCTCGTCGACCTGGCTCGGTTCGATGCCGAGGAGCTCGGCGATCTGCTCGACCACGACGGTGAGCACGATGGCCTCGAGGTCGGCGCGGTCGGCGGCCCGGTGTTCGAGTGGTCGTCGGAACACGACCAGACGAGTAGGTGTCTTCCCCGAGCCCCGCACCAGCGAGGACAACGGCACCCGCCCCGAGTCCCAGTCGTCTGGAAGGTGCGGGGTCTCCTCGACGGCGTACTCGAGGAGACCGAGGTGCTCGGACCACTTGGTGTCGATGGCGGTCACCACGTCGAGCATGATCCTGTCGAAGACCTCGCGCGGAGCGCGGGGCACGGGCGGGCGGTGGCCGCGGACGTCCAGCGGGAGCACGGCCGGCCCCCTCATGCCTCGTCCCCGACGGTCCCGCCGGCGGCGGGGCACCAATCCCTGTCCTTCGGGCTGATCCGCCGCCATCGCCTGGTCCATGCCCGCGAGCCTATCCACCATGCGGCCGGGTGGGCGGTAGCGTCAGCGCCGTGAGTGTGACCCCCGCCCAGCAGAGTCTGCGGACCTGTTCGCGCACGGCCTGCGGTCGGCGCGCGGTCGCCACCCTCACCTATGTCTATGCCGACTCGACCGCGGTCCTGGGACCGCTGGCCACCTATGCCGAACCGCACGCCTACGACCTGTGCGACGTGCACAGTGAGCGCCTGTCCGCTCCACGGGGTTGGGAAGTGCTGCGGCTCGCGCTCGGCAGCCAGGACCAGGGGCCGAGCAACGACGACCTCCTTGCCCTCGCCGACGCTGTGCGTGAAGCGGCTCGCCCGATCCGTCGCGACCCTGAGGAGGGTCCTCGGGAGCCGGGCCGGGAAGTCGCCCGCAAGGGCCACCTCCGCATGCTCAAGGACTGACAACCGTTCCTGGTCGCGGCAGCGATAGGGTCGACGGCATGGCCGAAGCGACCACCTCTCCGCACAACCTCGACCAGATCTTCAAGGCGTACGACGTGCGCGGCATCGTCGGCGTGCAGTTGAACGAGGACCTGGCTCGCGCCACGGGAGCGGCGTACGTCGAGGTGCTCGATGTCGATGCGTTGGTGATCGGCTACGACATGCGGCCGAGTTCTCCGGCGCTGGCAGGGGCCTTCGCGGAGGGCGCGACGGCGGCGGGTGCAGACGTGACCATGATCGGTCTGGCCTCCACCGACCAGCTCTACTTCGCCTCCGGACATCTCAACCTGCCCGGTGCGATGTTCACGGCGAGCCACAATCCCGCGCAGTACAACGGAATCAAGATGTGCCGTGAGCTCGCGCAGCCCGTCGGCTCCGAGACCGGTCTGGCCGCGATCCGTGACCGGGTCGCTGCCGGCACGCCCGTGGCGGGCGAGCGCGTCGGGACGATCGGGCATCACGACGTGCTCGACGCGTACGCCGACCACCTCCTCTCGCTGGCGCCCGTCTCCGGACGTCGGCTCAAGGTGGTCGTGGACGCGGGCAACGGAATGGCCGGGCACACCGCGCCGGCCGTGTTCGACCGGCTCGCCGACCAGGTCGAGATGGTGCCGCTCTACTTCGACCTCGACGGCACCTTCCCCAACCACGAGGCCAACCCGATCGAGGC
>JASLDK010000283.1 GCA_030145945.1 Nocardioides sp. | reverse complement strand
GCGACGCAACTCGCCGCGGATGCTCGGCACCAGATAGGCCAGCAGGTTGGACTCGGCATCGAGATCGAAACGATGCACCGCACGGACCAGCGCGGCGTACGCCACCTGCTCGAGGTCCTCCTGCGCGATGCCGCGTGAGCGATAGCGCGACGCGATCGACCTGGCGACGCCCATGTTGACCAGGACGACGTGGTCGAGGATCTGTTGCCGCTCATCCCCCTCCGTCTCGCGCGCATGGTCGAGCAGACCTTCGGTGAGACGGCGACGGACGGATCGTCTGATCTTGTCGTAGGGATTGGTGAGTGGACCCGCAGACGGGGAATCCATGGTGGTGCTCCTCAGAGCCTCGCCCGGGATCGTGCCGTTGGCTTCAGCACCCCACGCGAATCGACCGGACCACGAACCCGTCAGGCCACCTTCGACGCTAGCGCATCGCGGAAGCCATGGACAGGCCGGTCCGCGTGAGCGACACCGGCGGAAATGGGTACTGTCACCCCGAACAGCCACCCAGGGCGGAGGACCATGGAACAGAACCCTCGCCGCGAGCCTGCGATCGACACCGCCGCATGGTTCGCCGGACTCAGCGAGCAGCTGCATGCGGAGTGGGACGCCGCGCTCACGCCACAGATGATCTGCGACCGCGTGCTCGAGGTCGTCCCCGCCGCGTCAGCCTGCGGCATCACGCTGCGTCGACGCCGCCGGCGGCTCGAGACCGTCGCCGTGACCGATGCGATGGTCGAGAAGTGGGACGCCCTGCAGTACGAACTGGACGAGGGCCCGTGCCTGGACTCAGCCCAGGACGAGGGCTCCTTCCTGGTTCGCGACGTCGCCCACGACGCTCGCTGGCCCCGCTGGGGTCCGAAGGTCGCCGAGCTCGGCGTCGGATCGCTGATCAGCGTCCAGATGACAGCTCCCGACGAGGACGACACCGGGACCACCCTGGGCGCCATCAACATCTACTCGACCGCGACAGGAGCCTTCGACCGCGACGACCTCGACCGCGCACTGATCTTCGGGATCCACGCGAGCAGCGCGCTGGCAGCAGCCCACCAGATCACCTCGCTGGAGTCCGCCGTGCAGAGCCGACATCGCATCGGGATCGCCCAGGGCATCGTGATGCAGCGCTACGGCCTCACCCAGGAGCGGGCCTTCGAGGCGATGCAGCGTTGGAGCAGCCAGAGCAACCTCAAGCTGCACGCGGTCGCCGAGGCGGTCATCGCGGACCACAGCCGGCCGGGCGCACCCCCGGCCGGCTGAGTCCAGCTTGCAGCTGGCGACCTGGCCGGAGACCTACTCGTCTGCCTGGTCCTCGAGGGCATCGGCCAGCTCGGACTTGGACCTGTCACCCACCGACATCCCGAGGTTGGCCGCCTGCTGCTCGAGCTGGCGCTTGGTGATGTCTCCGGCCTGCTCGCCCAGGTGCTGCTCCCTCTCGTCGAGGAACTCCTGGCCGAGTGTCCCCAGTCGCTCGGTCGACAGACCGTCACGGATCCTGGGCAGGACGTCGCTCTCCTCCTCCTCCATGTGGTGGGTGAGGGCCTCCATCAGCTTGTCCAGCGTCTGCTCATAGCCGTTGCCGCCGGGCGCCTGGTCAGCGAGGTCGCGCAGCAGGGAATCGGCGAGCAGATGCTCCTGCTGGCTGTGCTCGACCAGGTCATCGGCGTCGAGTTCGCGGCGCGCCGCCGGATACACCCGCGACTCCTCCGCCCGTTCGTGGGCGGTGATCAGTGTCGTCAGCAGCGGCACGACGCCGGCTCGACGGTCCGGCTGGTCGCGCACCTCCTGGATCAGGCGTCGCATCTCGTCGTGGTCCTGCAGGATCAGGTCGACCACGTTGTTGTCCATGGGGGGGGTCCTCCTCGCTGTCGGAGAGCCGGCTGTACCCGGTCCCTGCCCCAGCACTCCCCTCGTTCGTCGCAACAGGATCGTTCGCTGCGTCCCTCATGCTGCGCCGACATCGGGGTACTGGGGAGCCGCACGGGTTCCCCCACGGGCGGAACCGACGTACCCGATCAGGTGGGTTCCTGACCTTGAAGACATCACCCCGTTCCACCCTCGGCAACACTCTCGGCACTCACGCCACGGATCCCTTCTGGGGTCGACCACGGACCAGCTCCTCCGACGCGCTGCCGGACCGATGCGAGGACGTCGTCGTCGGCGCCGGGATCACCGGTCTCACGACTGCTCTGCTGCTCGCCCAGGCAGGCCGGACGGTCTGTGTGCTGGAGGCGTTGACGCCGGGAGCGGGCGCGACCGGCCGTACGACGGGCAAGGTGAGCCTGCTGCAGGGCGCACGTCTCTCGTCGATCGCCGAGTCCCACTCCCTCGAGGTGGCGCAGCGCTATCTCGAGGTCAACCGACGCGGTCAGGCTTGGCTGGCGGAGTTCTGTGACACCAACGGGGTCGCCCTGGAGCAGCGTGCCGCGGTCACGACCGTCGACAGATCGTCGGACTGCTCGCGCGTCGCACGGGAGCACCTGGTGGCCCGTTCCCTGGGCCTTCCCATGCAGTGGGCCGATGAGCTGCCCGGCATTCCGGCTGCGTCGGCGACCCGATTGCCGGGGCAGTTCCAGATCGACCCGGTGATGCTGGTGGATGCCCTGACCGCGGCAGTACGGCGGGCAGGCGGCCTGGTGGTGTGCGGTGCTCGCGTGCGCGACCTCGACCGGTCCGGTGGGCCGAAGGTCGTCCTGGCCGACGGACGTCGTGTCCGCGCCGACACGGTCACCGTGACCAGTGCAGCGCCGGTGATCGGCGACATGCTGGCCTTCACCCGCTTGAAGCCGGTGCGCAGCTATCTGCTCGCCCTGCGCCATCCCGAGCCCCCGCGGGACATGGTGCTGTCCATCGGCGGGCACACCCGATCGCTGCGATCAGCGAGCGGCCCCGACGGCGAACCGGTCCTGCTGGTCGGGGGTGAGGAGCATCTGGTCGGTCGGGTCAGCGACGAGACCGCACGCCTCGACACCCTGCGACGGTGGACCGCCACCCACTTCCCGGAGGCCGACGAGATCGCGGCCTGGTCCGCGCAGGACCACGGCACCACCGCAGGCCTGCCGCTGGTCGGCCGGACCGACGCCCATCGCCGGGTGCGCGTCGCGACCGGTTTCGACAAGTGGGGCCTGACCAATGCACCCGCGGCCGCGCTGGCGATCGCCGACGACATCCTCGGGGTCAAGTCGCTGGGACACTCGCGTCGCTATCTCACCCCCCATCACCGACCGGTACGCCGAGCGCTGACGAATGCCGCCACCGGCCTTCGGCTGGCGCACGACGTGGCGGGCACCCTGCGCGGCACCCGTCCCGCTCCGAGCCGCACCGACCTCGCGTGCGGTCGGGGCATCTGTCCCCATCTCGGCGGGATCCTGAGCTGGAACTCGGCCGAACAGACCTGGGACTGCCCGCTGCACGGTTCGCGCTTCGCGGAGAGCGGCGAGGTGCTGGAGGGTCCGGCAACGCGCGATGCCCGGGTCCCTTGCAGACCCGGGCAGTGAAGGGCGAGCGCTCAGCCGGTCCCGGCTCAGTGCGAGCGAAGTGCGTCGATCAACTCGGCCTTGTTCATCCGCGACCGGCCCTCGATCCCGATCTCGCGGGCACGCTGGTGCAGGTCGTCGACGGTCCAGTCGTCGTACGACCCGGACTCACCGCCCTTGCGACCCACCCTGGATCGTGACGTGTTGGCTGCGGCATTCGCGATCCGCGCGGCCTTCTCCTTGCTGGCGCCGTCATCCCGCAACTCCTCATAGAGCTCGGGATCCTTGACGCTGGGTCCGGGCTTCTTCGCTCCGGGCATGGCGCTCTCCTCTCGTCGTACGGCTCAGATGCGGTCCTCGGGGTCTCGCACGGGGAATCCCTCGCGTGCCGTCCCGGGCTCTTCCTGGCGTTCGGGGTCGTGGCTGACCTTCTCCGCGCGGCGGGCGTCGAGCAACCACACGCCGCCGAAGACCAGCGCCAGCACGACAGCGGCGACCACGTAGATCCACACACTCATGACTTGTCCCCTTCCCGGGGTCATCTGTCGGGTTGACCTTGTCCGGTCGACCCGTCCTGGGTCATCTGACTGCACCCGTGGCCGTACCCACCGGGGCCTTCGGCATACGGCCGCCCCATCCCTTCGGTGGACCACAGGGGCCCGAGTGGATCGGACGTCGGTGGGTACCGGTCGGAAGCACACCAACGCAACCCCCAAGGAGAGGAGCCGATCATGACGATGGGCGACAAGATGAAGCACGTGGCGGAAGAGGCGAAGGGCAAGGTCAAGGAGACCGCCGGCAAGGCGACCGACGACGAGTCCATGGAGAACGAAGGCCGCGTCGACCAGGCCAAGGCCGACCTCAAGCAGGCCGGCGACAAGGTCAAGGACGCGTTCAAGTCCTGATGTCCCGGCCTGGGATGCGCTCCCAGATCCGCGACACCGGATGGGGACGTATGGATCGGGGGCCGTCGGGCACCTGACGATCTCAACCTCCGTTGCCCCGAAGGACGGAGCAACGCATGTGAAAGGTGGTCCCCCATGGCACTGCTTCTGTGGATCCTCGCCGTCATCCTGGTCGTCTTCGGAATCGCGGCCATCATTCGTGGGCAAGCGCTGTGGGGCATCGTCCTCATCATCGTGGGCCTGCTGGTCGGACCGGGCGGCGTGAGCATCTTCACCAAATAGCGCCTGAACGCGACCTACCGCCGCGGCGGTGACGGCACCTCGTGTCGTCGCCCCCGCGGCGGGCGCGGTTGGCTGGCATGGCCGCACACGCAGTGGTGCGACGTCACCCGGTCAGCGTCGCACCAGGACACCGTTGCCGGGCGGGATCGTCACCGGCCCGGAGCAGTGACCGGAGGCCACACGCTCCGTGGTGCTGAACAGCACCTCTCCTGCAGGGATCTTCCAGGCACGCACCCCGAGATTGAGGTGGACCGCCACCTCGCCGCGGTCGAGCGTGAGATGCCGCTGTTCCTCGTCCACCGTCGCGGTGCCGAAGCGGGGGTCGGTCAGGGCGGCGTGTTCGCGGCGCAGACCTGCGAGCCGCCGATATCCCGCGAGCACCCGCGCGTGCTGTTCGTGGTCGATCTCGGACCAGTCGAGGCGGCTGCGCTCGAAGGTGGACGGCTCCTGCGGATCGAGCACCTCGTCGCGGTTCCACCCCATCCGCTCGAACTCGGCCAGTCGCCCCTGTGCCGTCGCGGTGGCCAGCTCCGGCTCCGGGTGGGAGGTGAAGAAGGCGAAGGGCGCGCTCGCCGCCCACTCCTCGCCCTGGAAGAGCATCGGCGTGAACGGCGAAGTCAAGGTGAGCAGGACAGCGCAGAGCAGCCGCTCGTCATCCAGCTGCTCACAGATCCGATCGCCGCGGGCCCGGTTGCCGATCTGGTCGTGGTTCTGGGCGCACACGGTGAGCCGCCACGCGGGCATCCGGTCGGTGTCGACCGGCCGACCGTGATCGCGCCCACGGAAGCTGGAGAAGGTGCCGTCGTGGAAGAAGCCGCGGTCGAGCACCTTCGCGAGAGCTCCCAGCGGCTCGAAGTCGGCGTAGTAGCCGTCGGTCTCCCCCGTCAGTGCGACGTGGACAGCGTGGTGGAAGTCGTCGCTCCACTGCGCGTCCAGCCCGAATCCACCGGCCTCACGAGGTGTGACCAACCGGGTGTCGTTGAGGTCGGACTCGGCGATCAGGGTCAACGGCCGCCCCAGGTGGGCGGAGAGTGCAGCGACCTCGATCGCCAGCTCCTCCAGCAGGTGGACCTCGGACTCGTCGGCGAGGGCATGGACGGCGTCAAGGCGCAGGCCGTCCACGTGGAAGTCACGCAGCCACATCGCGGCGTTGTCCAGGATGTAGCGGCGCACCTCGGCCGATCCCTCGCCGTCGAGGTTCACCAGGTCGCCCCACGTGTTGCGGCCGTGTTTGAGATAGGGACCGAAGCGCGGCAGGTAGTTCCCAGAAGGGCCGAGATGGTTGTAGACAACGTCCTGGATCACGCCGATGCCGCGCTGGTGGCAGGCATCGACCAGGCGTTGGTACGCCGCCGGGCCGCCGTACGGCTCGTGCACCGCGGACCACAGGACGCCGTCATAGCCCCAGTTGTGCACGCCGTTGAACGCATTGACCGGCATCAGCTCGACGAAGTCGACGCCCAGGTCGACCAGGTGGTCCAGTCGCGTGGCGATGGTGTCCAGGGTGCCCTCGGGGGTGAAGGTGCCGACATGCAGCTCATAGATGAGCGCGCCCGCGAGCTGTCGCCCGGTCCAGCCTCCGTCGCCCCACTGATGTCTGCTCGCGTCGAAGGTCGCGGACAGGCCGTGGACGCCGTCGGGCTGGCGTCGGGACCGTGGGTCGGGCAATGGCTGGTCGTCGTCGTCGAGCAGGAAGCCGTAGCGGGTCGCGTCCGCCACCGGTCCGCCGTCGACGCTCCACCAGCCGTCCGCGCCGGCAGCCATCGTGACCACCTCGTCGCTGCGCACCAGCCGCACCCGCTCGGCGCGCGGCGCCCACACCTCGAAGATCATCGGTCCTCCCGGATCAGCAGTGCGACCGGCAGGTCGCGAAGGACATCGGCGACGTCGGCGGTCACGGCTCGGTCGGTGAGCAGGTCGCGCCACTCCCCCGGGGGCAGCTCCAGCCGGGTGTCGCCCCAGCCGCCGGACCGTTCGAGGCCGAGCGGGAGGCGGGTCACGACGGTCACGGCGCCGCCGCGGTCGAAGGCCAGCAGGTGGCGGGCCGCCGATCCCGTCGCCGAGAGCGGGTCGTAGCGGTCGAACAGGTCGGGCCGGTCCCGGCGCAACCGCAGTGCGGTCCGCACGACGTGCAGCTTGGCGCGGGCGTCGTCGTCGGCACCCCCGGGTCGGGCCTGGCCGCCTGGGGCGGCTTCCGCGAGCAGGCGGCGGCGCAGATCGAAGTCGACCGGTCGGCGGTTGTCCGGATCGACCAGGCTCTGCTCCCACAGCTCGCTGCCCTGATAGACGTCCGGAATCCCCGGCACGGTCAGGCTGAGCAGCTTCGCGGACAGCGCGTTGCTCCAGCCCGGTCCGGCGATCCGGGCGACCGCCGCCTCCAGCAGGGCCCCGACCTCCGGGTCGTCGTAGGCCGCGTCGACGCAGGCGTGGACAGCCTCCTCGTACGCCGCGTCCGGCTCGGTCCACGTCGTCCGGTCGCCCGCCTCGCGCATCGCCTTCTCGGCGTACCCGTGCAGGCGCTCGCGGCTGATCGGCCAGGCGCCCGCAGCTGCCTGCCAGAGCAGGTTCGCGAATCCCGGGTCGGGAGCCGGCGCCGCGGTGAACAGGGCCGAGAGCGTGGCGTCCCAACCCTGCGGATCCTCTGCCAGGACGCTGATCCGCGCGCGGACGTCCTCACCGCGTTTGGTGTCGTGCGTGCTGAGGGTCGTCATCGCACTCGGCGCGATGCTCTGCCGTCGCGCCATCGCGGCGTGGAAGGCGTCGGGCGTCATGGCGAAGTCCGACGGGTCGGCGCCCACCTCGTTGAGCGAGGTCAGTCGCGACCAGCGGTAGAACGCCCGGTCCTCCACGCCCTTGGCCATGATCATGCCGCTGGTCTGCTGGAAGCGCAGTGAGGGCGCACGGACGCGGTCCTCCAGCAACGGGAGCACCAGGTCGAGTGCGTCGGCGAGGTCGGGCCGGTCGGCACGCACGGCCTGCTCCGCCTGCTGCAGGTGCTCGCGCCCGGCGGGCAGATAGCTGCGATAGACCGGGAAGGCGGCCAGCAGCTCGACCAGCGCCTCCTCGACAGGCTCCCGCCACGCCCGGTCCGGGACGATCTCGAGCTCGACCGCGATCTCGCGGGCGATGCGACGCACCTCCGCGTGCAGGATGGTCTGCGCGACGTGTCGCTTGTTGGTCCGCACCAGCTCGGACCAGGCAGGCACGCCACCGCGCAGACGCTCGTCGAGGCTGCCGAGGGCCGGCTCGCCGGCAGGGTCCACGAGGACCCGGTCGATCGACGCCAGCACCTCATAGCCCGTGGTGCCGGCGGTGTTCCAACGCGGCGGCAGGTCCTCGCCGGGCTCGAGGATCTTCTCCACGACCACCCACGACGAGCCGGTGAGGTCCGCCAGGTCGTCGAGGTACGCCGCCGGGTGGCGCAGCCCGTCGGGGTGGTCCACCCGCAGGCCGTCCACCAGGCGCTCGCGGAACCACCGAGCGATCTCGACGTGGCTGGCCTCGAAGACGTCCCGGTCCTCCACCCGGACGCCGGCCAAGGTGTTGACCGCGAAGAAACGCCGGTAGTCCAGGTCGTCGTCGGCCGCACGCCACGACACCAGCCGGTAGTGCTGACGCTCGTGGACGACCTGCGGGTCGTCGGTGTCCTCGATGGTGCCGGGCGCGATCGGGAAGCGATGGTCGTGATAGGCGAGCATGCCCTCGCCGATCCGCAGGTTCGCGATCGGACCGCCGTCGTCGGCTTGGTCGTCGTCGGCTTGGTCGTCGTCCCCGAGCACCGGCAGCAGGACCTTGCCCCGTCCCGCGGACCAGTCGTTGTCGAAGAAGCGACCGAACCGGGAGTCCCGACCGTGCTTGAGGACGTCCCACCACCACCCGTTGGTGGCAGGGCTCTCCACCCCCACATGGTTCGGTA